>JALTPW010000707.1 GCA_026999335.1 Chromatiales bacterium | reverse complement strand
ACGAGATATCGATACGTCTGCCGGCCGACCAACGGTATGACAATGACGAGGAAGATGAACCGCGTGAGAGGCGGAGGAGAAGCCACTGACCGCGGTATCTGGTGCAATCAGTTTTGTCGGGTGGGCATTGTCCACCATTTGTGAAACTACTGGCAATCTGCAATTGCTGGGCGGTGTCTACCCTGCGGCCTGCGTAGATTTTTTGTTCAAACACCCAAGCGTTTGGGCAGGCTGTGCCGGGTTTGACCCGCTGTCCGGCATGGAGAGGAGCGAGAGCGGGGCGTGACCGCTTCGATGCCACAGGAAAGCCCCTGTGAAACCAACGTTCTGCGCGATGTTTAATGTATATTCAGCAAATATCCGCGCTAATCAGACCAAATCGCCGGATTCCAATTGTGTTCCGGGGCGTAGACAGGTAAGCTTTGCGCCGAAATTTTGCTATGTCTTGAAGGGGTTGTGAATGCGTCAGACACTCGTTGCCGGTAATTGGAAGATGAATGGTTCCCGTGAAGGGAATCGTCGCCTGCTCGACGGTATCAAGGCCGGTATCAGCGAGGGAGTGAACGCCGAAGTGGTTGTTTGTCCACCGGCCATTTATATTCCGCAGGCAGCGCGCCGCCTCAATGAGAGTGGTATCGCCTGGGGCGGTCAGGATCTCAGTCAGCACGAATCAGGCGCCTACACGGGCGAGATTTCCGCCGCCATGCTGTGGGACTACCAGTGCAAGTATGTCATCATCGGTCATTCCGAACGTCGCAGCCTGCATGCCGAGACTGACGCGCAGGTGGCGGAAAAATTTATTGCCGCACAGAAGACCGGTTTGACGCCGATCCTGTGTATCGGTGAGCTGTTGACAGAGCGTGAAGCCGGAGAGACCGAGGCCGTTGTTGCACGCCAGTTGGATGCCGTCATCGATGCAGCTGGCATTGAGGCTATCGCCGGCTGCGTGATTGCCTACGAACCGGTGTGGGCCATCGGTACCGGCAAGACCGCCAGTCCGCAACAGGCACAGGATGTTCACGCCTTCATTCGTCAGCGCGTCGCAGCGCAAAATGTGGATGTGGCCGAAAAAGTACGGATCCTTTACGGCGGCAGCGTAAAGCCGGATAATGCCGCCGAGCTGTTTGCCAAGGCCGATATCGACGGTGGTCTGATCGGTGGCGCATCACTCGACGCAGAAGGTTTTCTCGCGATTTGTCGCGCAGTTTAGCCGTGACGTCTTTCAGGAATTTGTGTAATGGTTGAAACGATTTTATTGGTGGTACACTTGCTGGTCGCGATCGGCATGGTCGTGCTGGTGCTGATCCAGCATGGCAAAGGCGCGGATGCTGGTGCCGCCTTCGGTGCCGGTGCTGCGGGTGGTGTATCGGGTTCCGTGTTTGGCGCCAAAGGCTCCGGTAATTTTCTGTCCCACTCGACGGCGGTTCTGGCGGCGGTGTTTTTCATCACCAGTCTTTCGTTGGCGTATTTGGCACAGAATGCAACGAGCCAGACTGACAGTCTGCTTGATCGTGTGCAGGATTCACCCCTCATTGACTCGCCTCCGAGTGACACACCCGTACTTCCCTCTGATATATCGGTTGACGACGCACCGAAAAACCCTGAGTAACTCTGTTTTATTGCCGATGTGGTGGAATTGGTAGACACGCTGTCTTGAGGGGGCAGTGGCGAAAGCCGTGCCGGTTCGACTCCGGCCATCGGCACCATTTTTTTCCGTCAAAAAAATGCTGCTTTAATTCTTTGTACGAACCAACCTATTGAGTTTTATGGAAAAACTCAATCCACCTCAGCCTTGACAAGCAATTTCAATCTAGCCTAGACTGGGCATTCGCCTATCTATATCAGGCTAGCCCCTAGGGACGCACGTTTTTTCTCGTTTGGGTTGAAAAACCCTTGAAAAATAACAAGAAATAATCACCGCTAACATGAGACTTTAGGTCAGTATGCTAGAGAATTATTTACCGATTCTGGTGTTTCTCATTTTGGGATTGTTGTTCGGCATCGGCCCCATCTTTATGAGCTATATGCTGGGTCCGAGCCGTCCTGACAGCGCCAAGCTGTCACCCTATGAGTGCGGCTTCGAGGCCTTTGAAGATTCGCGCATGAAATTCGATGTGCGTTTCTACCTCGTCGCAATCCTGTTCATTATCTTCGATCTCGAAATTGCCTTTATGTTCCCCTGGGCCATCGTCCTGAAGGATCTCGGTGTGTTTGGTTTTTGGGCAATGTTTGTATTTCTTGGCATACTGGTGGTCGGATTTGCCTATGAGTGGAAGAAAGGGGCGATGGAATGGGAGTAGAAGGCATCCTCGAGAAGGGTATCGTTACCACTTCCGCCGACAAGCTGATCAATTGGGCGCGCACCGGCTCACTCTGGCCCATGACCTTCGGGCTTGCCTGCTGTGCCGTTGAATTCATGCATGTGGGCGCCTCCCGTTACGATATGGATCGCTTTGGCATTATTCCCCGGCCATCGCCACGGCAGTCTGATTTAATGATCGTGGCCGGCACGCTCTGCAATAAAATGGCGCCGGCATTACGCAAGGTCTATGACCAGATGGCGGAGCCACGTTGGGTGATCTCCATGGGCTCCTGCGCCAATGGTGGTGGTTATTACCACTATTCCTATTCCGTGGTGCGTGGCTGTGATCGTATCGTGCCGGTGGATATTTATATCCCGGGCTGCCCGCCGACGGCCGAGGCATTGCTGTATGGCATTATTCAGCTGCAAAACAAGATCAAACGCACCAATACGATTGCCCGTACCGCGGCAGGCTAAACAAAGGAGCTGACTGATGAGTAAGGCGGTTGAGGCTCTTTCAGCCCGTATTCAGGCACGTTTTTCTGATCATGTCGTGACGCATACGGCATTGGGTGAGCTGACGGTCGAAGTGCCGGCACAGCAGCTTCTTTCCGTTGCCCGGGCGCTGCGTGACGAGGAAGAATTTTTCTTCGAGGAACTGCTCGATGTCTGTGGCGTAGACCTGTTGACCTACGGGGAAGCGGAGTGGGATACCGTTTCCGCTTCCTGCACCGGCTTCAGTCGCGCTGTCGGTAAGCCGCACAAGATCAAAACCCAGCCGCAGGATGGACAGCGATTTGCGGTTATCTATCATCTTTTGTCCGTCAAAAACAACCAGCGTGTTCGCCTCAAGGTCATGTTGGATGAGGCGCATCTCATTATCGACTCGGTCATCGGTCTGTGGGCCTGCGCCGACTGGTATGAACGTGAGGCCTTCGACCTGTTTGGTATCATGTTCAAGGGACACCCTGATCTGCGTCGCTTATTGACCGATTATGGATTTATCGGTCATCCGTTTCGTAAGGACTTTCCGTTGCAGGGCAATGTTGAAATGCGCTATGACACAGAAAAACGTCGTGTCGTCTATGAACCGGTCAGTATCGAACTCCGTACCCTCGTACCTCGCGTTATCCGTGCAGAGCATGCCGTTAAATCCGTCACGGAAGGCGAGGGCTGATCGTGCCTGAAATCCGCAATTACACACTGAACTTTGGCCCTCAGCATCCCTCGGCGCACGGCGTGCTGCGCCTGGTGCTGGAGCTGGATGGCGAGGTCATAGAGCGGGCCGATCCGCACATTGGCCTGTTGCATCGCGGCACCGAAAAACTGGCCGAAAGCAAACCGTATAATCAAAGCATCCCCTACATGGATCGGCTCGATTATATTTCCATGATGTGCAACGAACATGGTTATGTGCTTGCACTGGAAAAAATGCTGGGCATTGTCGCGCCGCAACGCGCCCAGTATATCCGCGTCATGTTCGATGAAATCACCCGCATCTTGAATCACTGTATGTGGTTAGGTGCGCATGCGCTGGATATTGGCGCCATGACGGTGTTTTTGTATGCCTTCCGTGAGCGCGAAGATCTCATGGATGCCTATGAGGCGGTATCCGGTGCACGTCTGCATGCCGCCTATTACCGCCCGGGCGGTGTTTATCGTGACCTGCCCGATAGCATGGCCAAGTACCAGCCTTCCAAGTGGCACAAGCAGAAAGAAGTCGACCGCCTGAACGAAAACCGTCAGGGTTCGCTGCTCGATTTTATCGAAGACTTCACCCGGCGTTTTCCCACTTATGTTGATGAATATGAAACATTGTTGACCGATAATCGCATCTGGAAACAGCGTACCGTTGGTATCGGTGTGGTGTCGCCGGAACGCGCCTTGCAAATGGGCTTTACCGGACCGATGCTGCGCGGCTCGGGAATCGAGTGGGATCTGCGCAAAAAACAGCCGTACGCGGTTTATGACCAACTCGATTTTGATATTCCCGTGGGCGTGACGGGTGACTGTTATGATCGTTATCTGGTGCGTATCGAAGAGATGCGTCAGTCGAACGAAATCATTAAACAGTGTATCGACTGGCTGCGTAACAACCCCGGCCCGGTGATGCTCGATGATCACAAACATGTGCCCCCCAAACGAGAACAAATGAAGGGCAACATGGAATCACTGATTCACCACTTCAAATTGTTTACCGAAGGTTATGCCTTGCCGGAAGGCGAGGTGTATACCGCCGTCGAACATCCAAAGGGTGAGTTTGGTGTTTATCTCGTATCCGACGGTGCCAATAAGCCCTATCGCCTGAAAATCCGCGCCCCGGGCTTTCCCCATCTGGCCGCGTTGGACGAAATGTCCCGTGGCCATATGATTGCCGATGTGGTTGCGATCATTGGCACACAGGACATCGTTTTCGGAGAAATTGATCGCTGATGGCCGCTGCAATGGAAACAACAAAAAGTGATTTGATCTCCGCCGAGTGCCGGGCCGAGATTGACCAGTGGGTTGCCAAATATCCGCTGGATCAGAAACAGTCTGCGGTGATGGCCGCATTACGTATCATGCAGGACGACAACGGTGGTTACCTGACCACCGAACTGATGGATGCCGTTGCGGACTACCTCGATATGACGCCAATATCGGTCTATGAAGTGGCGACATTCTATTCAATGTATGAACTGAGTCCGGTCGGCCGGCACAAGATTTGTGTCTGCACCAATATTTCCTGCATGTTGTGCGGTTCCGATGAAGTGGTTGCACATCTGCGCGAACGCCTGGGTATCGGTCTGGGAGAGACGACCGAGGACGGCCGCATAACACTTAAAGAAGTCGAATGTCTGGGCGCCTGTGTGGACGCTCCCATGTGTCAGATTGATCGCCAATACCATCTCAAGCTGACGCCTGAAAAAATCGACGCAATACTGGATCAGTTGGACTAAACCTATGGCCAACGAAGTTTGTTTTAGAACACTGCACCTTGATAAACCCTGGACGCTAGAGAGCTATCAGAGTGCGAGTGGTTACGATGTGTGGAAAAAAATTCTTGCCGAAAAAACGGTTCCTGACGAAATCATCAATCAACTAAAAACCTCGGCGCTGCGTGGTCGTGGCGGTGCGGGTTTCCCCACCGGCCTGAAATGGAGTTTCATGCCACGCAATACGCCGGGGCAGAAGTACATCGTGTGTAATTCCGACGAAGGTGAACCGGGTACCTGCAAGGATCGCGATATTTTGCTTTACAATCCCCATCAGCTGGTTGAAGGAATGGCTATTGCCGGTTATACCATCGGCGCAACGGCGGGTTATAACTATATTCGCGGTGAATTCTGGGAGCCCTATGAACGTTTCCAGCAGGCCATCGACGACGCCTATGCCGCCGGCCTGCTGGGCAAGAACATCATGGGCAGCGGAATCGATTTTGATCTGCATGTCCATCTCGGCGGCGGTGCCTACGTCTGCGGTGAAGAAACGGCCTTGCTGGAATCGCTGGAAGGCAAAAAAGGTCAGCCACGTTTCAAGCCGCCTTTTCCGGCCAGTTTTGGACTTTATGGTCGCCCGACGACCATCAACAACACCGAAACCCTGGCTTCCGTTCCGGTTATTTTGAAAAACGGTGGCAAATGGTTTCTGGATCTCGGCAAACCGAACAACGGTGGATCCAAACTGTTCTGCGTTAGCGGCCATGTCAACAAGCCCGGCAATTATGAAGTGCCGATGGGTACGCCATTTGCCGAGTTACTGGAAATGGCCGGTGGCATTCGCGACGGCCACCAGTTGAAGGCGGTGATACCGGGAGGATCGTCAACGCCGGTTCTGTTGCCAGAAGAAGCAATGGCCATGACGATGGATTATGACTCCATTTCCAAGGCCGGCTCGCAGCTGGGTGCCGGTTCGGTCATCGTCATGGATGATTCCACCTGCATGGTGAGGGCGCTGGCGCGCATATCGCACTTTTATTACGAAGAATCCTGCGGCCAATGCACACCCTGTCGAGAAGGTACGGGCTGGCTGATGCGCGTTGTGCATCGTATCGAGCATGGTCAGGGGCAAGCGGAAGATCTGGATCTCTTGCTGGATGTTTCCAGCAAGATTCAAGGCAGAACCATCTGCGCCTTGGGCGATGCGGCGGCGATGCCGGTCAGTAGCTTTGTCAGCAAGTTCAGAGATGAATTTCAATATCACATCGATCATAAATCCTGCATGGTCGGTGCGGACGCCTAAGGCGTTTCACGTTAGACGGTACGAGTATCACGATGGTCAACATCGAAATTGATGGCAAAAAGATTCACGCGCGCGAAGGCTCGATGGTGATAGAAGCGGCAGACGATGCGGGTATCAATATCCCGCGCTTCTGCTATCACAAAAAGCTTTCTATCGCCGCCAACTGCCGCATGTGTCTGGTCGAAGTGGAAAAGGCGGCAAAGCCATTGCCGGCCTGTGCCACGCCGGTAACGGATGGCATGAAGGTCTTTACCCGTTCTACCAAGGCCGTGACGGCACAGAAGGGCGTGATGGAGTTTCTGCTCATCAATCACCCCCTGGATTGCCCTATTTGTGACCAGGGTGGCGAGTGCGAATTGCAGGATGTCGCCCTCACCTATGGCAGTGATGTTTCACGCTATGCCGAAAGCAAGCGCGTGCTGGCCAACAAGGATTTCGGCCCGTTGATTGGCGGCGATATGACGCGCTGCATTCACTGTACCCGCTGTGTGCGTTTTGGCACTGAAATCGCCGGTATCGGTGAAATGGGTACCATCGGTCGTGGCGAGCACATGGAAATCGGCACCTTCGTGCAATACAGCCTGGGTTCCGAGCTGTCCGGCAATATTATCGACCTTTGCCCGGTTGGCGCCTTGACGTCAAAACCCTTCCGCTATGTGGCGCGGGC
Source organism: Chromatiales bacterium (assembly GCA_026999335.1). Lineage (GTDB taxonomy): Bacteria > Pseudomonadota > Gammaproteobacteria > SZUA-152 > SZUA-152 > DRQN01. Next base: position 14,130 of record JALTPW010000707.1, on the reverse strand, counting down.
ATGGGAACTGGTTCAGCGCGACAGCGTTGCCCCCCATGACTGTGTCGGCTCCAATATTCATGTGCATGTGAAACACGACCGGGTGGTGCGTGTGGTGCCGCGTGAGCACGAAGAAATCAACGAAACCTGGCTGTCGGATCGTGATCGCTTCAGCTATGAAGGCCTGAACAGTGCAGAGCGCGTACAGGTGCCGATGATCAAGGTCGAGGGCGAGTGGCAGGAGAGCGACTGGGAAACCGCCCTGCAGCGTGCCGTTGACGGTCTCAAGCAAGTCGGTTCGGATGATATCGGTGCCCTTGCCTCACCGGTTTCCACACTGGAAGAACTCTATCTGCTGCAGAAACTCATGCGTGAGATCGGCTGTGGCAATATCGACCATCGTCTCAAACAGACGGATTTTTCGGATCAGGAAGAGGCACCGGCCTTCCCCTGGCTGGGACAGGCGATCAGCGATCTGGAACGCAACGACGCCGTGTTGTTGATTGGCGCCGATGTCACCCGGGACCAACCCATCATTGGCCATCGTCTGCGCAAGGCGGCATTGGGTGGCGGAAAGGTTTCCAGCGTCAACCCCGCCGGTTTTTCCTACCATTTTTCCTGCTTGGCCAGCCTTGTCTCCACAAACATGCTGGAGGAACTGATTGCCATCGCCAAGGCCTTGCTGGATAAGTCCGCCAAGACCGCCCCCGAGGGTTTCGCGGCACTGGGCGAATCCGTCGCAGTGACGGAGGTGCACGGTCAAATTGCCGAGTCATTGCTCAAAGGCCGATCCACGTCGGTGCTGATGGGCGAGGCGACGATCAACGATGCGCGATTCAGCGCCATGCGCAGTATTGCGACGCTGATTGCGGCATTGTCCGACAGCCGTCCCGGTTATTTGCCCGCTGGTGGCAATGGCGCCGGTGCCTGGCAGGCCGGCGCCTTGCCGCACCGCAAGGCGGGGGGACGTCCTGCGTCGGTCAATGGCAAGAGTATTGCGCAGATGCTGGCCTCGGACATGAAGGCCTATCTGCTGCTCAACAGCGAGCCGGAGGCCGATTGCGCAGATACCGGCGCCGCCCGCGAAGCCATGGAGAAGGCGCAGTTTGTTGTTAGCTTGAGCCCCTATTCAAGCGAGGCCGTGATGGCCTATGCTGATGTCATACTGCCGGTCTCGCCCTTTACGGAAACCTCCGGCACCTTTGTCAATGCCGAGGGACGCTGGCAGAGCTTTGCCGGCGTTGTATCACCTCTGGGTGATTCCCGCCCGGCATGGAAGGTGCTGCGGGTACTGGGTAATCTGTTCAACTGTGATGGTTTTGACTTTATTGAATCGTCCGAAGTACTCGCCGAACTCTCTGCCGAGGTGGGCGAGATCAGTACGGACAACAGCGGTTCATGGCGCTGCCCTGAGTCACTGGGTTCCGCCGTCGAATACTGTACACCCCCGGCCTATGCCGGTGATGGAATTGTGCGTCGCGCCGACAGCCTGCAAGCTGTCGCGCGGACGCGTGTGTGAATTTTGCGTGAAAGACTGAGAATAATCGATGCTTGAGGCAATCCAGTCAGCTCTGAGTTTCCTGCCCGATGGTCTGGTGACACTGCTGATCATTCTGTTGAAGATTTTTGCACTGCTGCTCCCGCTGCTGGGCGCCGTGGCCTATCTGACGCTGGCTGAACGCAAGGTCATCGGTTATATCCAGGTCCGCATCGGTCCCAATCGTGTCGGCCCGCGCGGTCTGTTGCAGCCGATCGCCGATGCCGTCAAGTTGATGTTCAAGGAAACCATTCTTCCGACCAATGCCAACCTGTTTTTGTTTATTCTTGGCCCCATCCTGACCATCGGCCCCGCCATGGCCGCATGGGCCGTGGTGCCATTCGATGATGGCATGGTCATCGCGGACATCGATGCCGCCCTGTTGTATATCCTGGCCATGACCTCGCTGGGCGTCTACGGCGTCATTATCGCCGGCTGGGCCTCTAACTCGAAATATGCTTTTTTGGGCGCGCTGCGTTCGGCAGCGCAGATCGTCTCTTATGAGATCGCCATGGGTTTTGCCCTGGTGGGCGTATTGTTGGCGGCGGGCAGCCTCAATCTGGGCGAAATCGTGACCGCACAGCAGGGTAGTGTGATCCAGTGGTTCATGTGGCCTCTACTGCCACTGTTCCTCATCTATTTCATCGCCGGGCTGGCGGAAACCAACCGTGCGCCCTTTGATGTGGCCGAGGGTGAATCGGAAATCGTCGCCGGTTTCCATGTCGAATATTCCGCCATGGCTTTTTCGGTTTTCTTCCTCGCCGAATACGCGAACATTATTTTGATCTCCCTGCTGACCGCGGCCATGTTCATGGGTGGCTGGCTGTCGCCCTTCGAAGGTATCCTGCCCGAGTCCATGTTGACGGGTGGGGGCCTGGGGCTGTTGCTGGGTAGTGGTATCCATTGGTTACTGCTCAAGACCGCCTTTTTCATGTTCCTGTTCCTGTGGATTCGCGCCACCTATCCGCGCTATCGCTATGACCAGATCATGCGTCTGGGCTGGAAGGTGTTTATTCCAATCACCATCGTATGGCTGATGGTCGTTGCGGCAATGGTTGTCGGCAACGTGGGGCCGTGGTTCGATTAACTGGCGGAAGCAGACGAATGAATACGATTAGCAATTACATTAAAAGTCTCTTCCTGATCGAGTTGATGAAGGGCTTGATATTGACCGGGCGCTATCTCTTCAAGCGCAAGATTACCGTACAGTACCCGGAAGAGAAGACGCCCATGTCACCGCGTTTTCGCGGCTTGCATGCGCAGCGCCGCTATGCGAATGGCGAAGAGCGCTGTATCGCCTGCAAACTGTGTGAAGCCGTATGTCCGGCGCTGGCGATCACCATTGACATGGAAGAACGCGAGGATGGCAGTCGCCGCACCACGCGTTATGACATTGACCTGACAAAATGTATTTTTTGCGGATTCTGTGAGGAATCCTGCCCCGTGGATGCCATCGTCGAAACACGCCACTTCGAGTATTACGGTGATGTGCGAGAGGATTTGTATATGACCAAGGAAAAGCTCCTTGCCCACGGTGACAAGTTTGAGAAGCAGATTGCGGCGGATCGCGCCGCCGATGCGAAGTATCGATAATCACAAATTGACGGTATAGGCGTGGAACAAACAATTTTCTATATATTTTCGACGATCCTGGTGCTGTCCGCTGCGGCGGTCATCACCGTGCGTAACCCAGTGTTCGCGGCCCTGTTTCTGGTTCTGGCATTTTTTACCAGCGCCGCGATCTGGATTCTGCTGGAAGCCGAATTCCTTGCCCTGACCCTGGTGCTGGTCTATGTCGGCGCGGTGATGGTGTTGTTCCTGTTTGTGGTGATGATGCTGGATATCAACCTGACGGTTCTGCGCGAAGGTTTTACCCGCTACCTGCCGGTCGGTCTGCTGGTCGCCATCATCATGGTGGCGCAATTGGCCTACATCGTGGGCCCAGAGCGTTTTGGCCTGGATAAATATCCAGCACCGACACCGCGCGATGCCGACTACAGCAACACGCGGGAAATTGGTTTGGTACTGTACACCGAATACCTGCTTGCCTTTGAATTAGCCGCGGTCATTCTGGTCGTGGCGATTATCGCCGCTATCGCCCTGACATTGCGCAAGCGCGTAAAAACCCCCTTAATGAAGCCGGAGGAGCAGGTGGTGGTCAAGAGTAAGGATCGCGTCCGTCTGCTCAAGATGGCAACGGAAAAGCAGGATGATTAACGCCTTCGCCGGTTAGCCCATCAACCGGCGCCCGGCACTATTTAGCCATTTATTTAGACAACTCACCGCGGGTGGGAATTACATGATTTCGATGTCACATTTTTTGATACTGGGTGCGATTCTGTTCTGCATCAGTGTTGCCGGTATCTTCCTTAACCGGAAGAACGTCATTATTCTGCTGATGGCCGTGGAGCTGATGCTGCTGGCGGTGAACATGAACTTCGTCGCCTTCTCGCATTTTTTGGGAGACATCGCGGGCCAGGTCTTTGTGTTCTTCATTCTGACGGTTGCCGCCGCCGAAGCCGCGATTGGTCTCGCCATCCTCGTGGTGCTGTTCCGTAACCGCAGATCCATCAATGTCGATGACATCAATTCGTTGAACGGCTGATCGGAAAAGAAAATGGAAAATATCTATCTGACCATCGTTCTTGCCCCGCTGATCGGCGCCATCATTGCCGGCCTGTTCGGCAAACAGATTGGCCGCAGTGGGGCGCACTGGGTCACCATCGCCGGTGTGGCCATTTCCTTCGTGATGTCCGTGATCGTGTTCAAGGACGTGATCTTCGATGGCGCCGCAGTCTACAACCAGGCGGTCTACACCTGGATGGTCAGTGACGGCATCCGTTTTGAAATCGGTTTCCTCATCGACTCGCTGACGGCCGTGATGATCGTGGTGGTCACTTTCGTCTCACTGATGGTGCATATTTATACCATTGGTTATATGCGCGACGATCCGGGTTACCAGCGTTTCTTCTGCTATATCTCGCTGTTTACCTTCTCCATGCTGATGCTGGTGATGTCCAACAACTTCCTGCAGCTGTTCTTTGGCTGGGAGGCGGTGGGTCTGGTCTCCTACCTGCTGATTGGTTTTTGGTACAAGCGTGAAACGGCCATCTACGCCAACCTCAAGGCCTTCCTCGTCAACCGTGTGGGCGATTTTGGCTTTATCCTCGGCATTGCCGCGGTGCTGATGTATTTCAACAGTCTGGACTATCAGGATGTGTTCGATGCCGCCCCGGCGCTGGCCGATCTGACCATCGAGATCATTCCCGGCAGTGAATGGTCGCTGCTGACGGTCATCGGCATCCTGTTGTTTATCGGCGCCATGGGCAAGTCGGCACAGGTACCACTGCATGTGTGGCTGCCGGACTCCATGGAAGGCCCGACCCCCATTTCTGCACTGATCCATGCCGCCACCATGGTGACGGCGGGTATCTTCATGGTGGCCCGTATGTCGCCCATCTATGAGCTGACCGAGACCGCGCTGAGCTTTATCCTGGTGATTGGTGCGATTACCGCCCTGTTCATGGGACTGCTGGGCATCATCCAGAACGACATCAAGCGCGTGATTGCCTATTCCACGCTGTCACAGCTGGGCTACATGACCGTGGCGCTGGGTGTTTCCGCCTATTCCGCCGGTATTTTCCATCTCATGACGCATGCCGCCTTCAAGGCCCTGCTGTTTCTGGCGGCGGGCTCGGTGATCATCGCCATGCACCATGAACAGGACATCCGCAAGATGGGTGGCCTGAAAAAATACATGCCGATTACTTACTGGTGCATGCTGATCGGTTCCCTGGCCTTGATCGGTTTCCCAGGTTTTTCTGGCTTCTTTTCCAAGGATGCCATCATCGAGGCCGTGCATGCCTCGCAGATTCCCGGTGCCGGATTCGCCTATTTTGCCGTGGTGCTGGGTGTCTTCATTACCGCCTTTTACAGCTTCCGCATGTTCTTCCTGGTCTTTCACGGCAAGGAGCGCATGGATGAGCACACACGGGAACATTTGCAGGAAAGCCCGCGGGTGGTGACCTGGCCATTACTGGCCCTGGCCGTGCCCTCGGTGATTGCGGGCGCCTTCTTCATCGAACCGATGTTGTTTGCCGGCATGTTTGGTGACGCCATTTACGTCAAGCCGGAGCACGATGTCCTTGCGCAGCTGGGTGAGCATTACACGGGTATTGGTGGCTTTCTCGTCCATGGTGTGATGGCCCCGCCGTTCCTACTGGCCATGGCCGGCGTGGCGACTGCGGCATTTTTCTACCTGAAGCGACCGGATATCCCGGCCATGATCAAGGACAGGCTCTCGCTGGTCTACAAGGTGCTGGAGAACAACTACGGCTTCGATGCCTTCAATGACCGCTTCTTTGCCGGCGGTTCGCGCAAGCTGGGGCGTCTGTTGTCGAACGTCGGTGATACCAAGTTGATCGACGGCCTGCTCGTCGATGGCACGGCGAAGAGTGTTGGCTGGATTTCCAGCAAGATTCGTTACACGCAGACCGGTTATCTGTATCACTATGCCTTCGCGATGATTGTCGGTCTGCTGGCTTTGATCGGTCTGGCGGTTAGCTTTTAGCGGGCTGTATAACGGCCGTATTGCTCAAATGAAAAGAAAATAGAAAGAAAACAGAAAAAGGTCTTGTTGCATGTTGGCTGATTTGCCTCTATTAAGTTTGGTCATCTGGACGCCGATCATCGGCGGCCTGCTGGTGCTGTTTTTCAGCAAGGACGAGCAGGCCCCGCTGGCGCGTATTATTGCCCTGGCCGTTTCCGTGCTGACCTTCCTGCTGACGATTCCGCTGTGGACCGGTTTCGACAACAGCACCTATCAGATGCAGTTTGTTGAATACGTCAGCTGGATCCCGACCTTCAATATCAATTACCACCTGGGTATCGACGGCATTTCCATGCCGCTGATACTGCTGACCGCCTTCTCCACCGTCCTGGTGGTGATTGCCGGCTGGGACGTGATCAAATACAGGCCCGCTCAGTACATGGCCGCGTTCCTGATCATGGACGGTTTGATGATCGGCGTGTTCTGCGCGCTGGACTCGATCCTGTTCTATGTACTGTGGGAAGCGATGTTGATACCGATGTTCCTGATCATCGGCATCTGGGGTGGTGAGCGGCGTGTCTACGCCACCATCAAGTTTTTCCTGTACACCTTCCTCGGCTCGGTCTTCATGTTGGTCGCACTGATCTACATGTACATCCAGTCCGGTTCTTTCGGCATTCTCGACATGCAGAACATGCCGCTGGGGATGACCGAGCAGACCCTGATCTTCCTCGCCTTCCTGATCGCCTTCGCCGTCAAGGTGCCCATGTGGCCGGTGCACACCTGGTTGCCGGATGCGCATGTGGAGGCGCCCACGGGTGGTTCGGTAATCCTGGCGGCCATCATGCTGAAGATGGGCACCTATGGTTTCGTGCGCTTCAGCCTGCCGATCACGCCGGACGCCTCACAGCAGCTGGACTGGCTGATGATCACCCTGTCGCTGATCGCCGTGGTCTATATCGCCTTCGTCGCCCTGGTACAGAAGGACATGAAGAAGCTAATTGCCTATTCGTCCATTGCGCACATGGGTTTCGTGACCCTGGGTTTCTTCATCATCTTTGCCATCTTGGAAAATACCGGTAGCACCCAGGGCATGGCCATGGCCATCGAAGGCGCATTGGTGCAGATGATTTCACATGGCTTTATTTCCGGCGCCATGTTCCTCTGCGTCGGCGTCATGTATGACCGCATGCACAGCCGCCAGATTGCGGATTATGGCGGTGTCGCCAATACCATGCCGATCTTTGCCGCGTTCATGGTGCTGTTCGCCATGGCCAATGCGGGCCTGCCCGGCACCTCCGGTTTTGTCGGTGAATTCATGGTCATCCTGGCCGCCTTCAAGGCCAATTTCTGGATCGCCTTCCTGGCCGCCACCACGCTGATTTTTGGCGCCGCCTACACCCTGTGGATGGTCAAGCGGGTGCTCTTCGGCGAGGTCGCCAATGACAATGTTGCCGCCTTGAAGGATGTGAACAAGCGGGAATTTTTCCTTTTGGGTGTACTGGCCGTTGCCGTGCTCGCATTGGGTTTGTGGCCCGCGCCGCTGTTGGATGTGATGCATGCAACGGTCGACCACCTTATTGAACAAGTGATGCACTCGAAACTATGATGAGCACTAGCAGTTTTCAAACGCCGAACCTTTTGCCTGCGGTTCCGGAGATGTTCGTTCTCGCCGCGACCTGCGTGATCCTGCTTGCCGACCTGTTCGTGCGTGATGACAAAAAGGTGATTACCTACCTGCTGTCCCTCGCCACCCTGGTCGGCGCCGCCATTCTGACCATTACCCTGCACACGGGTGAAACGGTACGGACATTCAGCGGTAGCTTCGTCAGTGACCCCATGGGGGACGTGCTGAAGGTCTTCGTCTACCTCGTGACCGCCGCCGTATTTGTCTATTCCCGCAGTTATCTGATCGCCAGAAACCTGTTCAAGGGCGAATTCTTTATCCTCGGCCTGTTTGGCGTGCTGGGCATGATGGTGCTGATTTCCGCGCACAATATGCTCACCCTCTATCTGGGTCTGGAGCTGCTCTCCCTGTCCATGTATGCCATGGTCGCCTTGCACCGTGATTCCATCAATGCCACCGAGGCGGCGATGAAATATTTCATTCTCGGGGCGCTGGCCTCGGGCATGCTGTTGTACGGTATGTCGCTCATTTATGGCATCACCGGCAGTCTGGATCTGGTGGAGATCAATGCCGCCATCAAGTCCCTGGACGACTCGCAGATGATGGTCGCCGGACTCGGCATGGTGTTGGTGATCGTCGGCATGGCGTTCAAGTTGGGGGCGGTGCCATTCCACATGTGGCTGCCGGATGTCTACCACGGCGCACCGACGGCCGTCACCCTGTATATCGGCACGGCGCCCAAGATCGCCGCCTTCGCCATGGTCATGCGTCTGCTGGTGGAAGGGCTGGGCGACATGCATGTGCAGTGGCAGGAGATCCTCATCATCATGGCGGTATTGTCCATGGCGGTGGGCAACATCATTGCCATTGCGCAGACCAACATCAAACGCATGCTGGCCTATTCGACCATTGCCCACGTCGGCTTCCTGCTGCTGGGTATCCTGGCCGGCACTGCGGAAGGTTATTCTTCCGCCATGTTTTATGCCATCACCTACACGCTGATGGCCGCCGGTGGTTTCGGCATGATCCTGCTGTTGAGCCGTTCCGGTTTTGAGGCGGATCGTCTGGAAGATTTCAAGGGCCTGAGTGAGCGCAGCCCCTGGTTCGCCTTGATGATGTTGATCCTGCTGCTCTCCATGGCCGGCGTGCCGCCGACCGTCGGTTTCTATGCCAAGCTGGCGGTGCTGCAATCCGTGGTTGGCGTTGGGCTGACCTGGTTGGCCGTACTCGGCGTGATTTTTTCCATCATCGGTGTGTTCTATTATCTGCGTGTCATCAAGCTGATGTATTTCGACAAGCCGGTCGATACGTCACCGCTGGAGACCACGACCGACATGCGCATCATCCTGTCCGCCAATGCGCTGGGTATTCTCTATCTGGGTTTGATGCCGGGCAGTCTGCTGGCGCTGTGTGTGGCGGCCATCGGCTGACAGCTGGTTCAGTGTAGGGTGGGCACGTTTTGTGTGCCCACGCATCATTCCGTCCTCTGCAATTTCTCGTGGGCACAAAAAAGACGTGCCCACCCTACGTTCCTGGCGTTTGATAACGCGAACGATGCGGTTCGCTACCGTTCACCAGCATCCTACGTCGACTATGTGCTCAGATTAATCCCGCAAAAGGCTGAACGGTTACCAAACTACCGGCCTCAACACCCTTGCTGTCCAGCGGCAGCACGATAAAACAGTTCGCCTTGCCCATGGAACTCAGCATACCGGAGCCCTGCCGGCCGGTACTCTGCACTACCAACTCACCCTGGTCGTCGGTCGCCAGCCAGCCACGTTGATAGTCGATGCGGCCCGGGGCCTTTTTTAGGCCTGAGGCCGTTTTTGCCTTCAGCAGCAGGGGAGGGGACATGGCCTGCCCGGACAGGCATTGCAGCGCTGGTTGGACGAACTGATAAAAGGTCACCATGGCGGATACTGGGTTGCCGGGCAGACCAAAGAAATGGCATTGATCGATACGTCCGACGGCCAGTGGACGACCCGGCTTCATGGCGATCTTCCAGAAATTGACCTTGCCGATTTTTTCCAGCGTTTCTTTGACAAAATCCGCCTCACCCACGGACACACCGCCGGAGGTGATCAGCACGTCTGCAACCTGTGAGGCACTCTGAAAGGCATTTTCGATGTCATCGCGGCGATCCGCAATCACGCCCATATCCAGCAGCTCGACGCCCAGACGAGTCAGCATGCCATGCAGGGTATAGCGGTTGCTGTCGTAGATCTGGCCGTCGCCCAGTGGTTGACCGACACTGCGCAGCTCATCGCCGGTGGAGAAAAAGGCCACACGCACCCGCCGCTGTACCCGCACCTCGGCAATACCCATGGAGGCCAGCATGCCGAGATCGGCCGGGGTGATGAGCTTGCCGGCACTGAACACACACTCGCCGGTGGCCAGATCCTCGCCGGCCTGACGCACATTCTGACCTGCTTTATGGCCGCTGCCGATAGCGATGCGCTCACCCTCGACACTGACATTTTCCTGCATGATGACCGTGTCGGCGCCCGGCGGCATCTTGGCCCCGGTCATGATGCGCACGCATTGTCCCGCGGTCACACTGCCCGAGAACGGGGCACCGGCCATGGCGCGGCCAATGACGTCGAGACTGGCCGTGCCATCGGCAGGGATATCGCCGCCTTGCAGGGCATAGCCATCCATGGCCGAGTTGACGTGTGAAGGCACGTTAATGGTGGAATGGATATCCGCAGCGAGAATCCGGCCGAGGCACTGCCGCACCGCGAGTTGTTCGATACCAGCGACGGTATTCAGTGTATCGAGGATGCGTTTGCGGGCCTCGTCAACATGCAGTGAATTGGGATCGAAATCGTGACCAGTGTGCAGCGGCGGTGTTTTATTTGTCATGGGGTCAACCTTTTATGTCAGCGCAAAACGGGTAATAAGAAAATCGGCAATTGCTTGCGGTTGGTTCAGATCCAGAAAGGGAACAGGGCGTGCCGATGCATCCATGGCCCCGGCCTCGCTACAGGCGAAGGCAATGATATTGGCATCATCGGGATACAGCAGGCCGTGGCCGAGTGCCGGCCGATGCAGCTCGATTTTGGGGAAGGCCTCGTGCTTGAAACCCTCCACCAGAATCAGATCGATGCAAGACTGATCGAAGTGGCCGATCAATTCATTCAGACAGGGCTCTTCGCTCGTGTCGGTATTTTCCACCATCAGCGCCCAGCGTCGTTGCGAGGCCACCAGCATCTGTTCGGCGCCGGCCTTGCGTAGCTCATAACTGTCCTTGCCGGGGGTATCGATATCGAACTTGTGGTGAGAGTGTTTGACTGCGGCCAATCGCACCCCCTGTTCGCGCAAGCGTGGGATCAAGTAGGTGAGCAGGGTCGTCTTGCCGGTGCCGCTGCCGGCCACGAAGCCGATCACGGGCACGCGGGCATTGGAGAGGGTTCGGCTCATGGTCGTGTCTGACATTGGATTTTGTCCCGTATGGCCGCCAGATCTTCGGGCGTATTGATATTGCGAAAGGCCTCAGCACAGTTGGAAAAATCCACCTGTAGTGGGTCGAGTGATTTTACCCAATCATGAACTTTTCTGCCGCCCTGTTCGAGAAAATCCGCCAGCCCCAAAAACACCTCACGGCTGAACAGGCCAAACAGCGGTTGCAGGCGTTCACCGTCGTGGGCGATGGCGGCCAGCGTTTGGCCAGGAATGAAATGCTGGTGCAGGCGGGCAACGAAGTCATCCGGCGCCAGGGGCGCATCGCAGGGCAGGGTGGCTAGCAAGGGAGTGCGGGCGGCCTCCAGGGCACGCCACAGACCGGCCAGCGGCCCCTCAAAGGTGCCGAAGCGGTCTTCGATGACCTCAAAGCCGAAGGCGCGGTAGTGCGCCAGATTACGATTGGCACTGATCATCAGCGGCTGTACTTGCGGGGCAAAGGTTTGAATGCTGTGCTCGATCATGGTGCTGCCGCACAGCTCGATCAAACCCTTGTCCACACCCCCCAGGCGCCGGGCCTGACCACCGGCGAGAATCACCCCGCCAACCTCGGTGTTTGTTGTCATATTGCTGATCACTGCCGCGTCTGTTAATTCTGAAGCGCTAACTGTACAGATAAACGAAGGGGAGAGGGAACAAAAAGCCTGTATGGCTCATCTGCTTGTTTATCGCGCTCGTGGATACCAAGCTGCCCCTCATCCTTTGTTTACCCAGCCGTTCCTTTGAGCATACGGTTACCTGAATAATCGTTCATCCCAATGAATATCCTCTGGGCGACTGATGGTGAGTTTTGAGATGTCCCGATGCAGCGGGTTAATGACAATGTTGTAGTCATAGCTCGCAATAACCGATGGCACAATAAGTGCGACGGAGCGTTGTTCAGCGAGCCATTGATCGCCGTAGAGGCGGCTCTTCAGGTAATTGCGATCACCCCATCCGGGCACCTGCGAAAGATCGATCTGTTCAACGGCAACGGTGCTGGGGATATCGATGATAATCAGTTTGTGATGCTTTGGTACTTTACCCGTATTGGCGCAGGCCAGAATTTCCAGCATGGCGCAGGCCTGGGTTAAGGCAGCACAGATAGCCGGGCGACCCGGTGAATGCCATCGGGCGCCTTCCAGCATGGCACCACGTCCATCGAATAGCGGTAAACGACTGTCGCCAATGCGATATGCTGTGATGCCTGACGTGGTCTTTCGAGAGGCTGCCTGCGAGTGTAACGCCTTTTTAGTTTTACGCCGGGAGACCATACTGGAGGTTCCACAGGATCTCTTCTACTTGGCGGGCACCGAGTTCAGACATGGCGGCGTCGATCGGCCGGTGATGATTAAGCATGGGGTGGGGCGTGAAGAGGAATTGACGGGTATCCTCCTCATCGTCCCAGACCTCATAGGCAGTGGCAAAGACACGCGCAAGGCGCTCCACGCGTTCACTTTCCTGTGGGGTGAGCACAGTACGTCTTCGTTTAAAGGTCGCCGGGGAGATAAGTTGGCCACTGATTCGCTTGGCCACTTCACGGTCAGTGGTGATGTGTTTGAGGGTGGTCTGTAACACCTTTTTGGGTAAACCCCGGGCCACGGCGTCGGATAGCTCGCCAAGCGAATGCAGTTTGCAGGGCATACCCATGACGGCAGCTATTTTTTCGGCCTGTATCACCGGTTTTCTCTCCTTCGTCGATACAAAAAACGGTGGGGCTTTTATACCGCTCCAGATCATTTGATCTCAACAATAGCACCAGATGATACTCTACACAAGAAGGCAAAGTGCCACTAAGTCATATGAGAGGCCTATCGCATATCACGGCTGTTCCGTGAACTCCTTACTCGTCATGCCGGATACGCCACAGCCAGGTTTTGTAACAGGCAGCATTGATTGCATATAGAGGCCGCGTAGTATATGAATATCCAAACCAATAGGAAAATTTTGATGACAAGATAACGGCATGAAGCACAGTAAGACAAAAACGAGTTACTACAGACGTTTATATATTGCCTATCTAATTGATTCAGGAACCAATACAGTCCCTGCAATTAGGGAAGCAACGGGAATGCCGAGGCGAACTGCTCAAGACACTATATTGGCTCTTAGTGAGATTGGCATTGAATGTAAATTTGTTGGGGCAACAAAAGCCGGTATGTACAAGATCACAAACTGGTCAGCAATAAGAAAAGACTGGATTAAAAATAATTTGCAGCACATTAAAGACGTGCTAGAATATCAGTAGTTAAAGTGCAGGAATAAATAATGAAAAGACTTTCTGACCAAGAGCTACTGGCCTTACTGGATGATACAGAATCGGATCGTGCAGAGCGCAAGGAAACATTTAAAAGCGGCGCACCCAAAAAAAGCGCGCCAAGCTGTTTGTGCATTTGCGAATGATCTACCCAGCCACAATGAGCCTGGTGTGTTGTTTATCGGGGCAAAAGATAATGGCGAACCCTCTGAGCTGGAAGTTACTGATCAACTATTGTTATCACTGGCAGATATGAAAACAGACGGCAATATTCTTCCATTACCGGTGCTCTCCGTTGAAAAGCGAGCACTTAAGGGTGCAGATATGGTCATAATCACCGTCATGCCGTCAGATATGCCACCGGTTAAATATGATGGCCGCATATGGATTCGCACGGGTCCGCGTCGTTCCACTGCCAATGAGCAGGAAGAACGTATTCTTAATGAAAAACGAAGATACAAAAATCTTCCTTTCGACATTTATCCTATCCCTAGCGCCAAAGTAACAGATCTTTCAAAAACCATTTTTGAAAATGAATACCTGCCAGCCGCGTTTGCTGCCGATGTTTTGGAGTCCAACGGAAGAGTCTATGAGGAGCGTTTAGCGTCCTGTAAAATGATTGTCTCACCTGATGACACAACACCTACGTTATTAGGTTTGCTGGCCATCGGTAAAAGCCCCCAAGACTTTCTGCCTGGTGCCTGCATCCAGTTCTTACGCATCAATGGTACAGAATTGGCCGA
>JALTPW010000706.1 GCA_026999335.1 Chromatiales bacterium | reverse complement strand
CAAATGAGTGGCGACTAGAATAAAAGGTATCTCTTTATATTTGCCATTTTTAAGTTTATCTTGAAAATTTTTTCTATTTTCTCTTGTTGACCGCCTTAAGATAAGTTTTTCATTTTCATAATCAATGGTGGAAATAAAATGCATTAAGAATCTCGTCCCTATAATTCCATCTACCTGAAATCCTGAAAATACTTTCTCTGAGATATTGCTCATATCTGAGATGCTGACAGGAATATTTTCTACAACAATATCTCCAATTTTAACTTTATTGACTTTACCATAACCGATATCTGACCCACTACCAGCAGCAAAACCTTTTGCAACTTTTGCAGATCCTGCGATTTGTATGCCCATTTTCTTTGCCATATCATCATCGAGATATATATCTTCTCCACCTGTGTCCAGGATGAAATTTAATTCTGGCAATCCATCAATGCTCGCTTTTATGACAGGAAGTGGGTCTGATTTTATAAAATCAATCTTAGCGATAGACTTACCTGATATTACATACGGCTGAAAATTGGTAAACATTTCCAGTTGTTTTTGACGTGCAGATAAATCATTTATAAACGAAAATCCCCATGGCCCCGCTGCTTTACCGTAATATTTTGCAGCCTCTTTAAAGTCTTCTTTACGCAAATACAAAAAAGCCATCTGAGTATTCAGCTCTGCGCCAAACGGCCAAATTTTTTTCATAAAAGATCTACTTTCTAAAACTTCCCTATAATACCTTTCCGATTTCTCAATGTTATTTTCCCATAATGCCTGCCATGCCAATTCTTCTAATGATTGATCATTCGCGGCAACGAAGAGTGTTTTGATTGTCGTTTTCATAACGATAGTGCCCTCACGATTTTCGTAATCAGCTTTTTTGTACAAGTATCTGCGTGATCGCTGCGGCAAAATTTCACCATAGGCCATCGTGTTCATTGCGTTATTCAACCCGCCGCAGTAGAAAACCGGAGTAACTTGCCTGCGATTCACCATTACGCTCGAAAAAGCGCACGGTGTCACCCTTGCCTCGACCCAAACCATGGATCACAGCTTCGTTATCGTTCACTGGCACTAGAACCCTGGTGGTGATCTCTTCAACGCCAGGGATCGTTTTAATTCTGGACTTGGCTTGCAGCAATCCTTCCTGGTAGCTCAATTCGATACTCTGTAACAGTACCCCCCCCCTGGCATTGGTGGTTGCATAATGACCCAGATGCTGTTCCCAAGCGGGCGGCAGAGGCTGAGGTTTAGCCTTCTCTGCAACGATGGAGAAAGGCTGACCATCAATATAGACCACGACCACCTCACGTCCGGCGATCTGCTGATAAGCGAACCCGGGGTTTTCCAACCCTTGCAGATCAATGGGCAACAGCCCCAACAATTTGTATTGCAGGTGGTAGTAGCCATCCTCACGACGCACCAGGTTGAACCGGTCACCATTAAGCTCGACCTTAAGCTGATCGCCACTGCGATCAATTTTCAGCAGACCTATCACAGAAGACCAGGCGCCCGGTAACCGCTCAAGATCTTCCGCCAATGTCGGCAGTTTTTGCTTGAGTTCGACCGGTTCCTTGCTTGTAATGCCCGTTTTGCTCTCCAGCGCCAGTCTTAGTGCCTTTTCGGCGATCTCACCAACCGCGCCAAACGCCGTGTTGCTGTTGGCCAGCACCACCACCGCCAGTTTCTGTTTGGGCAGGGTCAGAAACTCGCTAAAGAACATCAGCGTGCCGCCACTGTGGCTGGCAACCAGCCCCGCTTCTTCACCAAAGCGATCATCCAGAAACCAGGCAAGACCGATGGAGGGGGCCAGATCAAAGGGCGCGTCTCCGTCCTGGTACTGCTGCATCTGCGCCAGTGTCTCGGGCTTGAGAATCTGCCCCCCATCGCTACGACCCGTGGCAAAAATCGTCTGAGCAAAGTGAGCCAGATCCACAACGCTGCTGTTGAGAGAGCCCGCCGGCATATCACGCAGGTGGGGTGTCGCATGCTCTTTTTTCATGAAATAGCCTTTTGAGCTGCGGCCATCATCACGTAGATTGGCTTCGATATAGGCCTGCTTCATGCCAGCCGGACGGAGTATCTGTTCTTCAATGTGGTTGGCGTAAGGTGTGCCGCTTACCTCTTCAAGCAGATGGCCCAGCAGCGTAAAACCGAGATTAGAGTAGGAGAAAATAGTATTGGGCGGATAAGCGATATATTCCTCCTTCATTGCTGCCGCCACATCGGTGAAATGTGCGGTTTCGTCACCCCACATGCGGTTGATGAGATTCGACGGCAGACCCGAGTGATGGGTCATGAGGTTACGCGGGGTGATGGGGCCGCTATCTTCGAAGCGGCTCTTAATGGAAAATTGCGGCAGATAATCTTGCAGTGGCTGGTCAATATCCAGCCTGCCCTGTTCAGCCAGTTGCATCACTGCGCTGGCGGTGAAGAGTTTGGTGATGGAGCCGACACGATAAATCGTCTCCGGCGTCGCTTTGATCTTGTTGACTTTATCCACGTAACCAAAACCCTCTGCCCAGACGATTTTCTGGTCATCCACTAGCGCGATACTCAGACCGGCGATATCACTATCTTTCATCTCCTTGTCGATCATCCAGCGCAGATAATCGCGGGTGTAGGCGTAGTCATCACCTTTAATCTGGGCGGGTCGTTGGGGACTACTGGCACATGCAGTCAGGATTAGAATGGCAACCGTTGCCAGCCATATTGTTTTCTTTTTCATCAATTCTTCCTAATGGTCGTTATGTCGGCAGTCAATAATTTAGAGGGCATCATAAGGGGCTATCCTTTGTGACGAGGGATGACTTTCTATTGAAAAAATGTTGCACATCGGCACTGATGGCAATCAGTACCGGCACAAGAATCAGGGTGATGGCTGTGGCAAAAATTTCACCATAGGCCAGAGAAACGGCCGCTGGAATCAGATATTGCGCCTGTTCCGAAGTTTCGTTCATCAAAGGCATCAAACCGGCAACCGTGGTCACGGTCGTCAAAAATATCGCTCTGAAGCGCCCCAGTCCGGCGCTGGTCAATGCATCGTGTACAGAACAGCCTTCCGCTTTCGTCTGGTTGTAGCGTGTCATCAATACCAGCGAGTCATTCACCACCACCCCAGTCAGGGCCAACATGCCAAGGAAAGAGAGGAAACTGAGTGGTAATCCCATGATTAAATGCCCGATGGCGGCG
>JALTPW010000705.1:551-3195 GCA_026999335.1 Chromatiales bacterium | reverse complement strand
ATCGTCTTGCGTATTCTGGTGATTCCGATCACTCGTTCTGGTTTTATTCGATCACCTGATCTTCCTAACGCGATGGGCTGATGGTATCACCGTGAGTGATCGGATTCAGTCAGTTCGCTCATAACTTTTCGCATCGACTCTCCTTTAAGTTTTAACTTGTGACTGTTGTGCAATAAACGGTCGAGGATGGCGTCAGCCAATGTGGCATCGCCGATGGCTTTGTGCCATTGGGTAATGGGTAGCTGACTGGTGATTAAGGTGGACTTCAGGCCATGGCGATCTTCCATGATTTCCAGCAGGTCGTTGCGTTGACTGAGGGTCATTTTTTCTAGCCCCCAGTCATCCAGAATCAGTAAATCTGTTTTTGCCAGTTGCGCAATCAACTTGGCAAAGCGCCCATCGCCGTGTGCGATGTTCAGGGAATCGAGCAGGCGCGAGGTGCGGAAGTAACGTACGGATAAGCCATGGCGGCAGGCCTGGGTGGCCAGCACGCAGCCAAGGTGGGTTTTGCCGCAGCCGGTGGGGCCGGTGATCAGCACATTGTGGTGCTGGTGGATCCAGTGGCTACTGAGCAGATCAGCAAACTGGCTTTTTTGCAGTCCGCGCGGATGACGATAGTCGATGTCTTCCGGGTTGGCTTGCAGTTTCAATTTGGCGGCCTTAAGCAGGCGAGTAATTTTATTGTTGCTCCGATACGTCGCTTCCCGATCGACCAGCAAGGCCAGTCGTTCATCAAAGCCGAGTTCTTCATGGGTCGAGGGCTGTGCCTGTTGTTGTTCCAGGCCTTCTGCCATGCCAGTGAGCTTGAGGCTGCGTAGCGTTTGTAAGGTTTGATTGTTCAATCGTTTGATTCCTTGTGGTTGGGTTAATGGTAGTAATCTTCACCGCGGACATTCTCGTGATGATCCAGAGACAGCTCTTCCTGCACGGCGCTGTGGGGTGTTTCAACGGCAATTTTATCCAGCCCTTGTTTGAGGATGGATTCCACGCTGCTGCGGGTCGGCGAGCCGATCAACAAGGCCCGGCCACAGGCCTTGTTGAGTCGATCCCGGCCATACTTTTTGGCATTACTCAGCAATGCCAAAACACGGCGGTAGCTTTGCTCGATGTGACGCTTTTCCCGAAGCAGGCAACTGACCACCTCGCGCGTTTCGGCACCGATGTCACCGGCCCAGCTCAGAAAGCGTTCCGGTGACCAATCGTGCATTGCTTGATGGGCATGCGGCATATGCTCCGGACAAGTGCTATGAGCACCTTGACGATAACTGCGTGGGTGACTGGCGAGCCGCTGGCCCTGATGGTAAATCGCCACCGCGCTGTCGGTGGCCTGGACTTCCACTTCCTGCTTCACCAGATGATGTGGCACGGAGTAATAATGCTTGTCGTATTCGATGTGGTAATCGATATGCACCCGGGCCTTTTTGATGTGGACATATTGGTAAGGCTGGGCAGGCAAGGCCCGTAGGGCGGGTTTATCCAGTTGTTCAAACTGGCTGAGTCGTGTGCCGGGAAGTTTTTTGAAGGGGCGCTGATTGAGATCATCCAATAATGTGCGAATAGCCATATTCAGAGAGGCCAGGGTAAAGAAGGTTTGATGACGCAAGCGGGCCATGATCCAGCGCTCGACGATCTGGACTGCCACCTCGGCCTTCGCTTTATCTTTGGGTTTATACGGACGCGCAGGCACGATGACGCACTGGTAGTGTGCGGCCAGCTGCTGATAGCTGGGGTTGATATCCGGCTCATAACGGTGCGTTTTACGCACCGCACTTTTTAAATTATCCGGCACCACGAGTTCCGGGACACCACCAAAAAACGCAAAGGCTTTTACGTGTGCATCAAGCCAATCGGCCTGCTTCTGGCTCCAGCTGGCACAGGCAAATGTGTAATTTGATGCACCGAGTACGGCAACAAATATCTGCGCCTGGCGACACTCTCCCGTATCTGGATTGACGATGTCCATCGTCGGGCCGCAGTAATCCACAAACAGCTTTTCACCTGCGCGATGCACCTGGCGCATGCTGCGCTGCTGACGTCCCAGCCATCCTCGGTAACGATGGCAGAATTGAGCATAACTGTAGCCATCATCAGGATGTCGCTGGCGGTACTCCTGCCACAGCAACTGCTTGGTTACGCCTTTACGTTTGAGTTCCTGGCAGACGGTCGGAAAGTCCGGCTCAGCAAAGCGCCGCTGCCCAGTAACCGGTTGCGTGGGAAACAGCAAACGTCCCAGATCCCGCTCGTGCATACCCTCAGGAATCGGCCAGCCAACTCCCGCCTGCTGAGCCCGGTTCAGGTAATCCACCACCGTGCCATAGCCAATATTCAGGGCACTGGCGATGCCCCGATAGGCCAATCCGGCTTCATAGCGAAGCCGCAGAATGTCTTTAATTTTACGCATTGATAACCTCTTTTTTGCCACCGCTGATTTCCTCGCCTGAAAAAGGCCGAAAGAATAACAGTCGCTGAGTCAAATCAACGCGTTAGGAAGGTTTCTGGAAATATCCGATCATCGATTCTGGGAATCCAGAAAAAGTGATCGGATAAAACCAGAATCAATGATCGGAATGTTCCAGAATGGGTGATCGGTTTAAAACAGAATCAGCGATCGGAATGGGCCAGAATATGCATCAGGCACGCATCA
>JALTPW010000705.1:0-541 GCA_026999335.1 Chromatiales bacterium | reverse complement strand
AAAAAGACAGCCTGCCGGATTGCCTGGAAGTGACAGCATGGACAGAAACCGAAAATGGCGAGCTGGATGAAATCATGGGAGTGCGCCACAAAGAGTTGGATGTAGAAGGTGTGCAATTTCATCCCGAGTCAATTTTGACGCAGCATGGTCACGACCTGCTGAAGAATTTTTTACAGCGATAAAAATCTCGGCCGCAAGCGACCGAGTTTTAAGACCCCAAAAGCTCCATCGCTTTGCGATAAAACCTTGAAAATATTTAGAGACTCTGTGAATTTATGCATATCACAGAGATATCCCAAAAGCTGGATAGTATCGACTGGGGCAAGCCCCAGTCACACTATCCAGCTCGGGGGCAAGCCCCCGAGATTTACGCTACGCGGTTAAAATGTAGGGTGTACCCGTGGGCATAAAGGCATTGCCCACCCAAGATAAAGGAGAAACTCGATGGATATGCCAGCTGCTATTCGCGCCGTCACTGAACGCCGTGATCTGACACAAGAAGAAATGCAATCAGTGATGAATACCATCATGACCGGTGAAG
>JALTPW010000704.1 GCA_026999335.1 Chromatiales bacterium | reverse complement strand
CGCTTAAGATAAGGCTTGCGATGATGGGTAATACGCTGATCCACCCAGTCATTGCCGAGACGATGAAAGCAGTCACCACTGCGGCAGCCAGTCAGGAAAACACCGTCAGCACCCTGCCGCAAGGCATAAACGATGAACGACGGCGGCAATGCGCCCGTGCAGGGCAGGCTGATCATGGCAACCTCTGCCTGTACTACTTTGCTCATCTCGACGCCATAGTCGCATCCATAAACCAGTACCTTGGTCTGTCCTGTAAGTTTGGCGAGTGCCTTGCGAGTTGCTGCATGCAAATCTTGAATGTTTCGGTGCGACATATCGATGCCGGTTCGTATTTCATCGATTTGACGAAAGGGGGTGGAAGATGGGCAGGAGCCTGTGCAGATACCGCAACTGACACACTTGCTTTCTTCAACCACGGCAATCGGCAGGTGCTTATAACGGTCTGTGCTTGTCGTTCCCGTTCTCGCTTCCAGCATGATGGCCTCATAGGGACAGTCCTCAACGCACAGATTACAACCACTACAATCTTCGGGATAAACCACAGCCACGGGTTCACGACGCTTTGGCGGCATCCAGGGTATGAGTGCCAGCAACAGTAGACCGCCACCGACCAAGGCCCACACGGCACCCATCGACCACAGATCCATCAGCGGATAAATAAACAGATAAAACCAGTCCAGATTCAATTGGGTCGGTAACGTGCCCAGATCTGCCGCCTCATGGCTGACAGCCGGTTTGACCAGTGACAGCACCACTAACGCCACGGTGCCTCCTATCGCCAAACCGGCCGGCGGGTTGATCTTGGCATCGTTGAGTCGGGTGACATGCAGAAGCATCAAGCCCAGCAGCATCAGCGGCAGGCCCACGTGGATCACCACCAGGAGTCTGAAAAAGAGATCCGTGACACTGGTATTGGTCAGAAAATTGCGCGCCGTGGGCTCGGCGATAATGGGTAACCAATCGATCCATTCAGAGGTGCGAACGGCAACGAACTGTCCCAACTGATCCCACACCAGCCAATAGCCGGTAATACCAATGGCGAAAACCATCACCAACATTGGAATGCCGGTTGTCCAGGAAAACCAGCGCGCACCGCGATAACGGTCGAAAAAAAAGCCGCGCAGCAAGTGCAGAACCATGGTGGCAACCATCGCATCCGATGCGTAACGGTGCAGGCTGCGCATGATGCCCGCCAAATACCATTGTTCATGTGTCATGTATTCAACGGAGGTATACGCATCCACAACACTCGTATCGTAGAATATATAGATGTAGATGCCGCTGACAAGCACGATGTAGAAGAAGAAGAAGGCCATCGTGCCCAGGTGATATAGAGGATTCCATTTCGATCCAAAAATGGCATTTGCCAAACGATCAGCAAACAAGAATGCCCGGTGCCCGGTATCCTGAAATAGTTTAAGCAAGTCGTATAACTCCCGAGTCCGGGAAAATCCCCATTGGCACGATCAAGATTAACCAATTTATCGCTTGACTGAGCATGATTTAGATCAATGTTTTTCGCTGGAAACCTGCTTGCGGGCACCCGGAAGCGACACAGGGTCAGAAACGGGCTCCTCTTCGTGCTGGCCGCTGCTAGCTGTTGAAAAATCATGCAGCCCTTCCTGAAAGCGGTCAATCGCCTCTGTCAACGACCTTTCGTCACCCAGCCCGGCCCAGTAACAACCGATACGCTCTCGGGGAATCCAGCGCGGCAAATGAGGCCGGGACTGATGATCGAGGCTCAAACGCTGCTCTACCCAGATATTGCCCAGCCGATGGTAGCAGCCCCCCCTACGACAACCCGTCAGAAAAACGCCATCGGCGCCATGGCGTAACATATAACCAATGAACGAGGCCGGCAGTGCCGCCGTACACGGCAAACTGATCACCGCGACGTCCCCGATAGCCAGTTTATCCAAAGCAACTCCGTGATCACAGCCGTAGACCAGTACCTTGCTGTTTGAACCTAAGGCCTGCAATGCCAGAGAGCTTGCTCGGTAGAGCTGCTGAATATCCCGCGGGGGTACATCAATCCCTGTCGTCAACAACTCCTCCCCTCGCGGCGGCCGGGAAAACGGACAGGCGCCAGTACAAATACCGCAACCAACGCAGTTATCCGCAACCACCACCGCCTCAAAAACATAGCCAGGGTGTCCATCCGTGCGTGCTTGCAGGGTGATCGCCTCATAGGGACAATCCACGACACACAGATTGCAGCCACTGCATTTTTCCAGCAATACCTTCGCCACCGGCCGATGACGCTGCGGGGGCAACCAGGGCAAGAACAGCAACAAGAACGTTATCACCGCCACCAGCGCCCATACGCCCCCCATTGACCAGTGATCCATCAGGGGATAGACAAACATGTAGAACCAATCGATATCGATGGTACCAGGCACCCGACTTAAATCCGCGCGCTCCTGACTGACCGCCGGCAACACCAGTGACAAGATCAGCAGACACAGAAAGGTTCCAACGGCAAGATTCCGCGGCGGATTGGTGATGGCCTTGCTGATATTTTTTACATGCACCAGCAAGGCGACGAAGAGAAAGACGGAAATCGCAATATGGCCAATAAGGATAAGCCGAAAAAACAGGTCGGAAACGCTTGAATTCGTCAAAAAATTTCGTGCCGACGGTTCAGAAAATATTGGCAGCCAGTCCAGCCACTCCGTTGATCGCACGGCAATGTACTGTCCCAGTGTATCCCACACCAGCCAGTAGCCAATCAAACCGCTGGAAAAAATCAACAGCAACGCCGGAAAGCCGGTCACCCAGGTAAACCAGCGGGCGCCCCGGTAACGATCCAGGGTAAATTCGCGCACGATATGCAAGACCATGACCCATACCAGGGCATCCGAAGCATAACGGTGGAGGCTGCGCATTATGCCGCCAAAATACCATTGCTCATGCGTCAAAGAGTGAACCGTATCAAAACTGCCCTTGATCGAGGGCTCGTAAAATATAAATAAATAAATACCGCTACCGACAATGATATAAAAAAAGTAGAACCCCAAGGCTCCCAAACTATAGAAGGGATTATTGAATTCACGAAAGACATGACCAAGCAATCGTTCCAGGCTTTGAAACAGGCGTAATCCCGCCCTTTGCAATTTCATCAAAACGGCCATTATCAGTGGGGAGCCCCTATAAATTCCGCCGAAGACAGACCGAGCCCCAAAATTCGCAAATGACA
>JALTPW010000703.1 GCA_026999335.1 Chromatiales bacterium | reverse complement strand
CAGGCCGCCCGGCAGCTCGCCTCCCACCTCTCGCCGCACGGCATTGACCGCACGCATATCGTCAAGGAATAGGCGACAGAAGACAGCTGGCCCAAACCCCTTTCTGGTCTACACAGGAGAAATAGAGAATGGTAGCTTTTAAAAAACTTTGGAAGCGGCACCCTGCGAATTTAGGCGTAATAAACCCATGCACAACAAATGACAATATAAATTTTGAGAATCAGTGTGCAATTAGGATGGGAGTATGCCTGGAAAAATCAGAGATTCTCACCAGCTCTTTTACAGGAGCAAAATGCTATCCCGGCCACAAGCACAATCAATCCCACATCCTCAGGGCAGAAGAGCTGGCAAACTGGATGAAAAAACAGCCTAAATATTTTGGAAATGCCGAGATTAAAAAAAATACAAAATCATCGGACTATTCGAACAGAACGGGAATTATTTTCCTAAAAAACTTCTGGGGTGCGGGCAATCAGGGGGATCACATAGATTTATGGAATGGATCAAAAATGACTCGCGGAGCACCAGAATATTTTTCTTCTGCCCAGGAAGTCTGGTTTTGGGAGATCAGCTAGCAATGAAGAAATCAAGCATTATTTATTTTTGCTTTGTATCTATTTTAAGTGGATGCTCTCATGCTGCAGTCGAAAAACATGAAATATCAGATTTAAAAATATCGCTGGATATCAAAAAATGCTTACTGAAGGTAGACGGTAAAATTTTAAATCTTGAAATGCAGCCAAAATGTTATTTCGTCAAGGATAGCAGCACTGGAACTGTTGGCATTAAATATTATTCTGACATCAACTCTCATGTGTTGCTTATTGTCGGAGATCCTGCCCCTAAAGACCCCGACTACCCTCTTACGCTGACCAGAAGTGATTGTGGAAACAAGCTGCAAGCTCTAATTGTAAGAAATAAAACAGCACTGTTATCGGCCAAAGTATTTTCCAATACCTTGACTTGCGCGGGTATTGGCGTTGACGAGAAGGAATATTATATTTTGTCACATCCCTAGGGCCATTGCTTGAACCACCAGCCTTCCAGCTGTTGCTGTACTCGATGGAGGTAGTCATTACAGCCGAAAACGGCTATTCTGACGGCCATTTTCCCCATCCCACAATGTCATTAACAATCGTGAAGATCACCACTACCATGCGTCATCCCGTACTCATCATCATCTGCCTGTTTCTTTTTTCCCTCGCTGCCACCGCCAGCAGCGCCACACTGATCCCCGCAGTACCCAAGATCAAGGCCAAGGGCTATCTGCTGATCGACTTTCACAGTGGCCAGGTACTGGCGGAAAAGGATGCCGACAAGCGTCTCGAACCGGCCAGCCTGACCAAGATGCTCAGCGCCTACGTCATCGACTACGAATTGGCGCAGGGCAATATTGCCCTCGACGACGAGGTCATCATCAGCAAAAAGGCCTGGCGCATGCCCGGTTCACGCATGTTCGTGGAAGTGGGCAAAAAGGTCAGTGTCGAAGACCTGCTCACGGGCGTAATCATCCAGTCCGGCAACGATGCCACGGTGGCATTGGCCGAACACGTGGCTGGCAGCGAAGAGGCCTTCACCTCGCTGATGAACCAGCACGCCACCAAGCTGGGCATGGAAAACAGCCATTTCGTCAACGCCACCGGCCTGCCCCACAAGGATCACTACACCACCCCGCGCGACCTGGCCAAACTGGCGCAGGCCCTGATCCGCGACTATCCCGAAAACTACGCGCTGTATGCGCAAAAAGAATTCACCTTCAACAACATCAAACAGTACAACCGCAACAAGCTGCTGTGGCGCAACAAATACGTCGACGGCATCAAGACCGGCCACACCGAAGCCGCCGGTTATTGTCTGGTCGCCTCCATGCTGCGCGACGACATGCGTCTTATTTCCGTGATCCTCGGCGCCCGCAGTGAAGAGACACGCACCGAAGAGAGCCAAAAACTGCTCACCTATGGCTTCCGCTTCTTCGAGACCCATCGCCTGTACGCCGCCAACGAGCCGTTGACCACCACACGCATCTGGAAAGGCGAACAGGAAGAGCTGCCACTGGGTCTGGCCGAAGACCTCTACATCACCATCCCCAAGGGCCAGTACAAAAAACTCCAGGCCAACATGAGCATCGACAACCGCATCACTGCCCCGGCACGCCAGGGTCAGGCTTTCGGCACCGTCAACATCAGTCTTGCCGACACCCAATACGCCCAGCGTGACCTGGTATCACTCACCGCTGTCGCCAAGGGCGGCCTGTTCGGCAATTTGGTGGACGAAGTCAAGCTGCTGTTCGAGTAAAGTGGTGAACACGCCCATACCTGTCGTCCACCTGAACGGCCAAAACCTGCCTGCGGAAGATGCCTGCGTACCGGTGCTCGACCGTGGCTTTATCTTTGGCGACGGTGTCTATGAAATGATCCCGGTATTCGGCGGCCGCCCCTTTCGCCTGGACGAACACCTGCGGCGGCTGGAAAACAGCCTCGATGAGGTGCGCATCCCCAACCCGCACACACACGCGCAATGGACGGCGCTGATTCAGGAACTGATCGATGAAAACGGTGGCGGCGACCAGTCCCTGTACCTGCAAGTCACCCGCGGCCCGGCGGCACGCGACCACGCCCTGCCCAAAAAACCCGCGCCGACAGTGTTCGCCATGAGCAATCCGCTGCGTGCACCGGCGGCCGAGACTCTCGAAGAAGGCATCAAGGCCATCACCCTCGACGACATCCGTTGGGCCCGCTGCCATATCAAGGCCATCAGCCTGCTGCCCAACATCCTGCTACGGCAGACGGCACTGGATGCCGGCGCCGCCGAGGCCATCCTGATCCGCGACGGCTACGCGACCGAGGGCGCCGCCAGCAATCTGTTCGTGGTCTTTGACAAAACACCTGGCGGCGTACTGGTCACACCGCCCAAGGGGCCGCACCTGCTACCGGGAATTACCCGCGACGTCATCCTGGAACTGGCCGAAACCCACGGCATCGCCCATCGTGAGGCCGATATCCGCCGCGAAAATCTCGCCCACGCCAGCGAGATTTGGGTCACCAGCTCCACCAAGGAAATTCTGCCGGTAACGACACTGGATGGCAAACCCGTGGGCGAAGGCCGACCTGGCCCCGTATTTCAGAAAATGTATGCCCTGTATCAGGCCCACAAGGCCCGCCTGCAAGACGGCTGAGGCAGCCTGCGGTGGCGTCTACGAATG
>JALTPW010000702.1:816-3216 GCA_026999335.1 Chromatiales bacterium | reverse complement strand
GGAAAAACCGGATCTTTACCTGCTGGAGTTTCCCGGGACTGCCAGCCGCGCCGAGCACAGTACCGATTTTCTTGAGGGCTGCTGGGGATCGTTGCGGGTCGAAATCTGGGCGGTGAATCCACCGGGATACGGTAAAAGCAGCGGGACGGCAAGCCTGAAGAAACTATCGGCCATGGCAGAGCACGCACTGCAGGAACTACGCCAGGTTGCAGGAGATATTCCGCTGATCGTTGCCGGAGGCAGCCTCGGCAGCGTGAGTGCACTCTACCTTGCCGCACGTCACCCGGTTGCTGGTCTGCTGGTACAGAATCCACCGGCCTTGCGCGAAGTCATCCTGGCGCAATCAGCCTGGTGGTCTTTCAAATGGGCGACGCGTCTGATTGCCGCGCAGATACCGTCTGAACTGGACAGTATTGCGAACGCCCGGAGGGCAACGGCGCCTGCTGTTATTGTGTCGGCGCAACAGGACAGGATTGTGCCGCCCCACATACAGCATCAAATCATTGATGCGTACAAGGGGCCAATAAAAACATTAACCATGCCGAATGCTGATCATGACACACCCCTGAAAGCGCATGATCTCAAACAACTGCGCTCCCTGGCCATGTGGCTGTACAGCGCGGCAACGGTTACGACAGACCGTGAGACAGGAGGCTGCCGTCTTTAGCCAAGTTTAGTCAGGTTTGAACCAGCTCAGTGTCTCGGGGTAAAAATGTACAAGTCCCTCCAGCACGCCTGCGGCATAGTTGCCGTTCATGCCCAGGAAATCACCGTGAGCAATGTACAGACGCTCCGTAAACCCCTGCTTGCACACACTGAGCATGGCCTCTTCCTGCACCTCTCGGCGGGCATTGTGTACCAGCACCGATTTCAGGCCGGAGGTCAGAACCGGCAGGTCATTACCACTGTCACCGGCGAATATCGTGTTTTCCTCTTTGAAGCCCGTGCGCGCCATGAGGAAACGAATGGCATGGACCTTGGTCGCACGGTGGGGCAGCACATCGAGCAGACCGACATGCCTGCCCTCATCGACACTCCAGATCAGGTTTGCCTGCAACTCGTTCTGTCGCAAGAAGGCAGTCATCTCTGCCAGCAATCCATCACGCTCGGTATCCTCCGGCACGTAGTAACTCAGCTTAAAGGCGCCCTGCTTCTCCGCCTCCTGCAGGGTCAGCCTGTCAATATCCTTGAACAGCGACACGAGGTCGTCGTGCCGGTTTCCCGCCCAGTCCAGTGCGATCTCCTTTTCCCAAGCCCTCAAGGGGGTCCATTGATCGCCATGAAGCTCATAGATGCTGGTGCCCACATCGCCGATAGCGTAGTCGGGCGGCGGCAAATCGTAGTCACGTATAGCCTCCAGCAGCAAGGATTTATCGCGGCCGCTGACATAGGCCAAGGTGAGTTGCGGATGTCGTGCGACCGCCCTGAACAGCGACCGTGCCTGCGGCGATTCTTCCTGGCTCCCATTGGGCAGCAGAGTACGATCCAGGTCGCAGCACAGCAGCAGTTTATTCATCAGCGTCGCCCTGCAAAGCGTGATGACCGATCAGCACAGCATCCGTCGCGCTATCGCGGATATCTTCAGTAAACATGGTGTCAGCTCCAGGAATGGCCGGGGCAAATGGCTACCGTGAGTGGTCGGCAGATCCTCCCGGACGATCAACGAGGCACAACCGAATCACCCACCCGCAAATTGTACCCCGGTTCTCACCCGGCAGCTCGAAACAGGACTCCCGCGCCTCTTTGGTGATGATTGCCATGCCTCTGCTGTTCCAATCACTTGCGCGGATCAAGGATTCAACCATCACACAAAAAGATGCACGTGCTCCTTACTCACTACTCCTTTGAGAATCTCGATCTCAAATGCTTGACACGTCTGACGGATCAACTCTCGCGCCTTCAAACCCACATCACCCTTGAGAACTTGATATCTATATTTCGTAACAAATACAAAATGATACTGAATCTTGTAAACCGTATGGCTACCGTAGCGATATTCCATACCTTACCACCTTCATCATGGCCAGCAGCCAGTATCGCAGATAAATCTGACCGCCTAAAGGCGGTGGTTTTAACCTTCAATCGAGACGAATAAAAGGCGGTCTTCGTCATCTTCGAAGATGGCTTCCCGCCGATCACCCCGAGAGGTCACGTGATAGAGGGCGCCGGGAAATTCAATGCGCAGGGGTCTTGCCATGGATTTGAGCCTACGCCGCATTCCGGGTTGTTACAATGCGAGAACTGACCCCATTGCTGTTCGCGAGAACTGACCCCATTGCTGTTCGTGCTGTTCGTGCTGTTCGGGACGAATAGAGCCAAGAGCGGTAAAACGACGGCCAAAACCCTATTCGTTATTGGTGGAAGAGCGTGAATTAGCGAGGGATAGAGTCAGAAAATGGG
>JALTPW010000702.1:0-806 GCA_026999335.1 Chromatiales bacterium | reverse complement strand
TGCCACTGACCCCTTGCCACTGACCCCTTGCCACTGACCCCTTGCCACTGACCCCTTGCCACTGCCCCCTTGCCACTGCCCCCTTGCCGCTTCCCTTGCCGCTTCCCTTGCCGCTTCTGACCCCTTGCCGCTTGCCGCATTAACTATTTGTAGGATCCTGTTCATTACCTGTAATGTGTGGTTGAAAATGTTTCACGAGACCAAATGGAAGTTTTCCTTCAGAAAGCCTATTACCATCCTCCCCTCCGGCAGACAGACCTTGTATGAATGCTGGCTTTCTATCACTCATGCATGAATCAGTAAAATGAAATAACTCTTCTCCAGAATCCGCCCCAAACAGCTCTTGCAATACACGAATTGTCGTAGTCATTGATAATGAACCACCTCCCTTTGCACCCCATCCCTGTGCAAGCACATCGCAGTAACCAGAAATGTAGCCACAAACATATTCCATATCGTTTCTATCTAATTTTTCTGGTTCAATCATAGCCATGCCAATGGCTATTTCGAGTGCTTGAACAGCTGCCTCTGATAATTTTCGCGCCGCTTCCATTACAAAATCTACATCATCATCGGGACTATCATTTATATCTGCATCTCTAGAAATAATCTTTTTGAACCATTTACGCATTACTTTCTCCTAGAAGGATTAGCTCCTGACGGCAAAGCTCACCCGACGAAAACCGCATCGCGGTTTTCGTCGGGTGAAGCGCATGGTTAGCCGCGAAATTCTGAATGACCAACATCAAGGTACTTAGCGAGCAATGCATTTACAGCCTTAAATAAGTCTAATTGAGTATTTAGAG
>JALTPW010000701.1 GCA_026999335.1 Chromatiales bacterium | reverse complement strand
TGAGAGTACCCTCACCCGACGTGGCGCCATCGGTCTTGCTCACCTGGAAGGTGACGTTCTGACCGTCATGGGCGAGGGTCACCGTGAGGTCACCACCCTCCAGGGCCGTGCGATTGGCGGTGAGCACCGCGGTGGTGTCAGGATAGCCCGTGAGCGTCAGATCCATGGTCAGGGTCAGGGTGACGTTGGCGAAGTTGCTTGCCGACTCGAAGGAGGGGTAGACGAGTTCGCCGTTGATCCAGGTGTAATCGTTACTGGCCCAGTACTCGAAATACACATACTGTACCCTGCTGGGCGTTGTGCCACGGCTTGCCAGTGTCTTGAGATGATCGATGACACCAAGCACATCACCCGGTTCACACTGAGAGGTATAAGTGCTGTCGTAGAAGCAGGTCTTACCGCTCCAGGAACCGTACGTGACGTAGCCCAAGCTTGTGATACCCAGATTCGTTGAAGCATAAGTGCCAGCACCCCGCACATCGCCCGACGGCCAGTCGTTGACCCATTCCGTCTCCTCGTAATCCAAAGCACCGAGGGTATCGAAGTCTGCCGCATTATTCACCTTGAGGCCGGCGCTGGCACTGAAGCTGTTGCCATTGCCGTCACTGAAGTCACCCGAGAGATCAATGGATGCGAGGCTGATCTTGTTCAGGGAGACATCACCAATGGCGCTCGGCGGACTGCTCAGAGCCACGAAGACGATCTTGGCCGTGCCGCTGAAGTTGGCACCCGAGGCCCGCAGCGTAAGGCCGCCGTCGAGGCCGGCACTGGTGAGCACTGGATCGGCCGTCGGCGTGGTGGTGTTGGGGTCGATGAGGAGATCCGAGTCGAAGGTGGACGTGAAGACCATCTGATTCAGGGTCATGCTGGCCTGTGCATTGGCCACGGAACCCGTGAAGCTGAGATCGAGACCGCTCAGAGTCATGACAGTGCCACTGTTGGCAAGAGCCAGCGCATCGCTTGCCGGCACATTGCTGGTGGCGGTCAGGGCGACGTCCACCCCGCCCAGATCACTCCCTGCAATAGCCAGATTCAGACCATTGTTATTACCGAGGGTAACGGTTGCCGTGCCCAGGCTGGTGGCCGGCGTGGTGGCATTGTCGACGACATCCACCGTGTAGCGGGTCAGGGCAAGGGTGCCGGCGGCAGCCTCTGCATCCAGCTCGGCGCCTACCGCGTCAAGGACGAGGCCCAGAGTATCACCCAGCTGCAGACTGTTGGCGTCCAGTACCTCACCTGCGGCATCCATATTGGTACCGAAGGCATCCAGCGGTGTCTCCAGCCCTTCCAGGGTAATTGCCCAGGCACGCGTCTGGGTGACCACGGAGCGGGCCTTTTCGACCGCCGTCTGGGTGGCCGTGTCCGCAGGCTCGGGATTGTAGCTGCAACTGCCGGTCGTGCAATCACCGGTGATGCCGGCTCGGACGGTCGCCAGCACCTGCGACAACACCGGATCGGTGTCAAGTCCGTTGGCCGCAGCCTCGGTTTCGACCGCCGCCAGCAGCTCGCTGGGGTTGATCGAATCGGTGTCGGTCAGCTCACCGTCTTCGAAGGACTGGGCCAGTTCATCGAGACCGGACTGCAGGCCACTCGCATTATTAAAGGCCAGTTGGCCGGCGCCGGCGACGAAGGCGGCATAGGCCTTGGCCTCGGAGGAAGCCGCCACGAGCTGCGCCGGATCGGTAATATCCACCGGCGGCACTTCGAGGATGTTGATGCCCACCATCTGGTTCACTTCGGAGATGGCATCGCGCACCGTGTCGGCGTCCACCGTACCGCCGAACATGACGCGACGAGCGGCCATGTGAGTGAAGGGGGTGATCTGGGCGCTGACGCTGGCGCCGTTGGCTACGGGTGGCACGATGGCTGTCATGCTGAAGGTGGTATCCAGCGGCAGAGTGCCACCGAAGGAGACACCCCCGCCGCAGCCGCCGGCCACGTCGCAGACCATTTTCGTAGTACCATCAGACTTGCCGGTGATGGTGAGCAGGAGGAGGCCGCCCGCGTAGTTGCTGCCAATACTGAGAGAATATGCACCACCGGTATCGGTCTCGGCGCTGCCGACGGTGCGTAGCGCAGCACCACCACCGTCCAGTTCCTTTGCCGTCACAACGCCATATTGGATGATGCCCTTGGCGGTGACGCCCGAGGAGCTGGCACCGAAGGTCGCCTCCTCCGTACCACCATCACCGTCGCCGGAGGCGACAATACTCAACACACCAAAAAGCATCAGCCCCATTAACGTGAGTGTCCGAACCTGACCATCCATTTTTACTCTCATTGCCACAAGCCTCTATAATTCATCATTGAGTATTAAGCCGGTATTTTCACCATCGACGAGCAAGCTAGAAACATCCCTTGCGACACCTTTAGACAGGCTGGATATCCATCTCTATATTATCCCCTCAAGTACGCTACCTCTATTATTCCCTTCCCCCGCACATCAACAAGCCGTTGACCCTTAATACCACCCTCCCTATGCTAATAGAGTGATGACCCCGCACATCCCCAAGCCTTCCACGGCGCCGAACGCATCCCGCCCCCTGTTCAACCGCCCACGCCTCTTCACCGGCCTTACCGCCCTCGGCCTGGGTGCGTTGCTCTATCTGCTGGATCGGCCAGCGGAGCGCACCTATTTCATCCCGCAATTTCTCGCCGATGCGGTACAGCCCGCTGGCAGGGCCGGCCTGTTCGGAGGGCTGGGCCAGCAGCTGCCCACCTTTTTGCACACCCTTGCCCTGTGCCTGCTCACGGCCGCCCTGCTGCGCGTAGGCTGGCGCGGGGCGCTAGGCATTTGCGCCGCATGGTTGACCACCGACGCCCTGTTCGAGCTGGGCCAGCAGCCGGACGCCGCCGAGTGGCTGGCACAGCATATGCCCGCGTGGTTTAGCCACGTGCCGCTGCTGGACAACGCTGCCGGTTATTTTCTCCACGGCCACTTCGACCCCCTCGACCTGCTCTCCATCGCCATCGGTGCCGTCCTCGCCCTGCCGCTAATCCTCGTCACTCGGCGCTTCGATCCGCCGCTAGCACAGGACTGACAGCCGCCCGCCACGTGCTCCGTGGCGGCGATTCGGTGTATCATTGACGCCAGTCCACTCCCCGCGATTTCCAGGTTTTCCCAGGGTGGATTCCCCGAAAAAAGTGCAACGAAGCGTCCCCCCGCGTGGCGCAGAAAAGGTCGCCCGTATCCTCATCAAGGTAGGGCCCAGCGCCTC
>JALTPW010000700.1 GCA_026999335.1 Chromatiales bacterium | reverse complement strand
TGCTGGCGGTACTGTTGCCGGTGAGCTGTTCGATGCTCACCACATCCTGCCCCAGGGCGATGTCGACGCGGGTCAGGGCGCTCATGTCGACGTGGTCGTTGCCAGCGCCACCTTTCAGCAGACCGCTCAAGCGGCCATTGTTTTCGAAGGTGAAAGTGTCATCGCCGTCGCCACCATCGAGCTGATTGAAGTTGCTGAAGGCAAGGCTGCCGTCGAGGGTGCCGCTGTTTTCGCCGCTAAGGACAAACGCATTCTCGCCCGCGCTGCCGATCAGGCTGCCGTTGTCGTTACCGGTGAGGGTTTCGATGTTATCGATGTCTATGCCCTGGGTGACGCGGAGGGCGCCGCTCACCTGGAACAGGTCGACATGGTCGTTGCCGGCGCCGCCTGCCAGCAGACCGCTCAAGCGGCCATGGCTTTCGAAGGTGAAGGTGTCATCGCCGTCGCCGCCATCGAGCTGGTTGAAGCCGGTGAAGCTGAGATTGCCGTCGAGGGTGCCACTGTTTTCGCCGCTGAGGATAAAGGCATTGGCGGCGGTGGTGCCGATCAGGGTGCTGTCGCTATTGTTACCGGTGAGGATTTCAATGTTATTGATGTCTTCACCCTGGGTGATGCGAAGAGCACCGGTCACCCGGGATAGATCGATGCGGTCGCTGCCGGCGCCGCCCTCGACCAGACCCGTCAGGCGGCCAGTGGCACCGAAGGTGAAGGTGTCATCGTCAGCGCCGCCGTCGAGCCGATTAAAGTCGCTGAAGGCAAGGTTGTCGTCGAGGGTGCCGCTGTTTTCGCCGCTCAGCACGAAGGCATTGGCGGCCGTGGTGCCGACCAGGGTGGCGTTGTTGTTACCCATGAGGGTTTCGATGCTGTCGATATCGCTTCCCTGGGTGATGCGGAGGGCACGGGTTACCTGCGACAGGTCGACACGGTCGTTGCCGGCACTGCCTTCGATCAGGCCCGTCAGGCGGCCAGTGGCCTGAAAGGTGAAGGCGTCATTACCGTCGCCGCCATCGAGGGCGGTAATGCCGGTGAAGACAAGGTTGTCGTCGAGGCGGCCGCTGTTTGTGCCACTGAGGATAAAGGCATTGGCGGCATGGGTACCGACCAGGGTGCTGTCGCTGTTATTGCCGTTGAGAGTTTCGATGCTGTTGATGTCTTCACCCTGGATGACGCGGAGAGCACCGCTCACCAGTGACAGATCGACACGGTCACTGCCGGCGCCGCCCTCGACCAAACCCGTCAGGCGGCCATTGGCCTGGAAGGTGAAGGTGTCATCACCGGCACCGCCGTTGAGCCGGGTGAAGTTGGTGAAGGCAAGGTAACCATCGAGGGTGCCGTCGTTTTCACCGCTCAACACAAACGTATTCGCGGCGGCGGTGCCAATCAGGGTGCTGTTACCGTTGCCGGTGAGAATTTCGATGTTGTTGATGTCCTGGCCCTGGCTGATGCTGAGGGCGCGGGTCACCTGTGACAGGTCGACGCGGTCGCTGCCTGAACCACCTTCCAGCGGGCCGCTCAGGCGACCCTGGGCTTCGAAAATAAAGCGATCATCGCCTGCGCCACCGTCGAGGGCATTAAAACCGCCAAAAGTCAGGCTCGCGTCAAGACTGCCGGTGTTGGCGCCGCTCAGGATGAAGGTATTGGCGCTGTTCGTGCCACGCAGGGTGCTGTCGCTGTCGTTGCCGGTGATCGATTCGATATTTGCCAGACCCGCCTGACCGAGGGTGATATCGACCACGGCCAGGGCGGACATGTTGACGCGATCACTACCGCCACCGCCATCCAGCCGGCCACTCAGACTGCCGCCGCTCTGGAAAAAGAAAATGTCATCGCCATCACCACCGTCGAGGGCGTTGAAACCGGTAAACGTCAGGTCATCGTCGAGGCGGCCAGTGTTGGCACCGCTCAGGGTGAAGGTATTGGCGCTGTTCGTGCCGCGCAAGGTGCTGTTGCTGTTATTGCCAATGATCGATTCAATATTCACCAGACTCTGGCCGAGAGTGACAGCCACGGCGGCCAGGGCGGACATATCGACGTTGTCACTACCGACGCCGCCATCCAGCCGGCCGCTCAGGCTACCGGCGGCCCGGTAAGTAAAGGTGTCATTGCCATCGCCGCCATCGAGGCCGGTGAAATTCACGAAGTCAAGGCCGTCCAGGGTGCCGTCGTTGGCACCCGTCAGGGTGAAGGTATTGCTCGCGCCCGTGCCGCGCAGGATGCTGTTGCTGTTGTTGCCGGTGACCTGTTCGATATTCACCAACCCCTGGCCCAGGGTGACATCGACCACCGTCAGGGCGGACTGGTCGACAGGGTCGCGGCCGCCGCCGCCATCCAGCAGGCCGCTCAGACTGCTGCCGTCCTGAAAGGTGAAGGTATCGTTGCCGTCGCCGCCATCGAGGTCGGTGACGTTCACGAAATCGAGACTGTCCAGACGGCCGGCGTTGGCACCCGTCAGAGTGAAAGCATTGCTCGCGCCCGTGCCGCGCAGGGTACTGTTGCTGTTGTTGCCGGTGAGCTGTTCGATATTTACCAGGCTCTGACCCAAAGTGACATCGACGACGGCCAGGGCGGACTGGTCGACAGGGTCGCGGCCGCCACCGCCATCCAGAAGGCCGCTCAGGCGACCGTCGGCCTGGAAGATAAAAGTGTCATTGCCATCGCCGCCATCAAGGTTGTTGAAATTCACGAAGGTAAGACTGTCCAGGGTGCCGTCATTGTCTCCCGTCAGGGTGAAAGTATTGCTCGCGCCCGTGCCGCGCAGGGTGCTGTTGCTGTCGTTGCCGCTGATCTGTTCGATATTCGCCAAGTCCTGGCCGAGGGTGATATCAACCACGGCCAGGGCGGACATGTCCACACTGTCGCTGTCGCTGCCGCCATCCAACCGACCGCTCAGGCGACTGCCGGCCTGGAAGGTGAAGGTGTCATCGCCCGCGCCGCCGTCTACGGTGCCGGTCACATCGGCGCCGAGGTTGAACGTGTCGTCACCGCTACCACCGGTCAGGTTGTTGAAATCAATAAAGGTAAGGCTGCCAACCGTACCGTCATTTTCCGCGGTGATGTTCCAGGTGTTGTCCGCATCGGTGCCAATGAGGGTGCTGCCGCTGTTGTTGCCAGTGATCGATTCGATGTTGTCGAAGCCCGTGGCGCCCAGTTGCACGCTGACCGCGCCGCTCAGCCCGGCGAGGCTGACGTTGTCCTGTCCGGCCTGACCCAATCCGTCGAT
>JALTPW010000699.1 GCA_026999335.1 Chromatiales bacterium | reverse complement strand
ACGGCTATGACCGAGGCCAAGTTGGGTGCGACACCCGAAAAGCGTGAGTGTGACAATCCGGTGCAGGAGCATATGGCTGCAGCCCGCGCCATTGGCGTGAGTGGCACCCCCTCGTTGGTGCTGGATAGTGGGCGGGTCATTCCGGGCTATGTGGAGCCGCAGCGCCTGTTGCAGATGCTGGAGCAGCCTAGCAGTGCTCCTGTGGCGCCATGAACGCCGACAGGCCAGCTGGATCGTCAATACTCACTTGAGGATGGGTCGCCTGGATATTTTATGAATTTGTGAAATATCCGGATGATCATACCGCGCAAAATCTTTGGCCGGTTTTGTGCTCAGCTTGATTGGCCAACCCTCTGCGGTCTCGATTTTGTAGGAATTTGCTGAAATCTCTGTAATCTCTCAAGGGCACGATGTACGTCACTGTCGGGCGCGGGTGAATTACTGGCTTGTTTATGTTGCAAAAAATGAAATTAAATCGACTGTTATCCGAAAATCGTATTTAGACTGCTTGTTTTTCCCCCCTTGTTAAGTCATTTTTCTCTGATATTCTCTTGCTCAAGTTCTTCTTTTTGCCTTCGGGCAAACCAAGGATGACATCAGGGATGGCTACAGGGAAAGTTCGTCGAAGGATCGACACGGTCGAGGATTGACCGGCAAGGAGGTAACGGAGGCGGCTACCGGGACGGGTCGCCTCCGCTTTTTTTTTTGCGTCAAAACACAAAACAACCCACTGGGTACCGTAAGCGATTTGCATCCTGCCCGTATTATCCTGCTGCATTACTGCCTCACCGGTGGTTTTTGAAGCGCAATTTCTGATGTTGCGCAGAGGCAAGACAGTCAGCGTTCGAGATATTCCAGCTTATCGGGTTTACCATCCCATTCTTTGGCATCGGGCGGAGGATCCTTCATTTCCGTGATCACCGGCCACCCTTTTGCCAGTTCGGCATTCAATTCCAGAAAATGCTCCTGATCCTCCGGCACGTCGTCCTCGGCAAAGATGGCTTCGGCCGGGCATTCGGGCACGCAGAGGGTGCAGTCAATACATTCCTCCGGATTGATGACCAGGAAATTGGGGCCTTCATGGAAGCAGTCCACCGGGCACACTTCCACACAATCCGTGTACTTACATTTGATACAGTTTTCGGTGACGACGTAGGTCATGAAATTTCTCCGACTGGATGACGCGCGGCGCTGATCACGAGCGGATAGTGTAAAGGGTACTTCAAATTATGAGAAGTGCCCTGTAGCCTGTGACAGAAAATTGGTCGTGATTTGATGTTGGGTGTGGAGATGATATGAAGAGACATGTTGTACGTGGTTTACTGGTGCTGTTTTGCGGCCTGCTGTTGATCGCCTGCGAGGAAGATGCCCCGCCGCTGGAATGGGTGCCGGGCTGGCAGCAGGGGCCAAACACCCTGGTGAGTCGTTCTGGTGCGGCTGCGCTGGAGATCGACGGGGTCATTCATCTTATCGGTGGGGTGGATGGTCGTGAATTTCGTGCCAGTTCAGAGTATGCCCGTATCCTGCCCGATGGCAGCCTGTCTGACTGGCAGTCGGGGCCGTCTCTCAATGTGGAGCGGGGCTTTTTTACCGCCACGGTGAGCGGCGGGCACGTCTATGTCGCCGGTGGAGGGCGTGGCCCCAACGGCAGTATCCAGCTCAGCTCGGTGGAGCGTGCAGAGATTCTCGCCGACGGCACACTCGGCCCCTGGCAGCTGGAAAAGCATGCGCTGAATGTCAAACGGCGCTGTTCGCGTCTGCTGGTGCTGGGTGGGCATATTTATGCCTTTGGCGGCTTTGGCGGTACCCTGCTGGACACGGTGGAAAGCGCCAGGATTCTACCCGATGGCTCGCTGGACGAGTGGCTGGTATTGGACGAGCGTATGACGGTTTCGCGCTATATCTCCGGTTCGCTGGCGGCCGATAGCCGGGCCTACCTGATTGGTGGTCACGACAAGGTGCGTGGGATGGGCATCAAAAACGTGGAATGGAGTCACGAGACGGCCGATGAGCCGGGCTTTCTCGATCCCTGGCAGGTCGCAGCACCGCTGCTCACCGGGCGTTACGGGCTGGAGGTGGCGCGCCACGGCGACTATCTCTATGCCTTCGGTGGGCTCGATGGCGCGCGCTATCTCGACAGTATCGAAAAGGCCCGCCTGAAGCCCGAAGGTGGGATAGAGGCCTGGACTGAAACCACCTCCATGGCCTCGCCGCGCGAAGGTATGAATGTCATCGTCAAGGGGGATCGCATCTATGTCATCGGCGGCGGCAATTTGCAGGGTTACCCCGGCAGCGTGGAATACGCCACCTTCGACACCAATGGCGACATTGGTTTCTGGGCATTGCCGGAGGCGGCGAAAAAGCACCGCGAGGCCATCGCCGCACGCGAGGCGGCCAGGGCGGTGTTACCCAACGAGGCGGTGATTGTGCAGAATGTTAAGACCGACAGCTATTCCTATCTACAGGTAAGGCGTGACGATGGCGCTGTGGCCTGGCTGGCCGGCCCGAGTACGGATCTGCCCGAGGGCAGTCGTATCCAGTTTGCCGATGGCGTGTTCATGTCCAATTTCTACAGCAAGGAACTCAAGCGCAATTTTCCGGCAGTGATGTTCATTGGTGAAATTCGTTCGGTGACGTCCCGTTGATGTTTTTTCAGCAGGCGGAAAAACCGATCCGCTTTTTTCACCTGCTGAAAAAATCAGGGCAATACAACCAAACAATGGGTTAAGTCTTTTGCGGTGAGCGAAAATTTTTTATCAAAGGTATATAGCTTTTCATATTGCTGGCAGTGGGTTAAGTGCAGTGCATCGGAAAAGTCCATTCCTTGTTTATGCCATTCAAGAGCCTGGGAAATAAAAGTAGGGTTGGATAAGTGGACGTTCTTTAATCCAAATAAGCTGATGAAAGCATGACGGATATCTTCAGGCGAAAAACTGTATGCATATCTCAAAACCCATTCGGTTTCTAAAATGACAGTATCCGGGATAAATACGTCTTGCGAATTGAAAATCGAAAATGATTTTTTGTATTGCCGTTCGTCATCGTGGGTCAGAAATCTGATGATTATGTTGGTGTCGACAGAAATCATTTGTATTTAGGGGGTGTTAATACTTCCTAGCTTTAATGCCTTCAGAAATAGCCGCCTCTATGTCATCCAGTGTTTTAGTTTTCCCCTTGAATTTCAGGCAAGATGCGACATCGTCAATGTTCGTTTCTTCGAA
>JALTPW010000698.1 GCA_026999335.1 Chromatiales bacterium | reverse complement strand
TCCAGCTCAACGCCGGCATGGGTCTGCTCACCGCCATCGTCATCGTCTTCGCCCTGGCCGCAGACTTCCTGTTCCTGCCACCGCTGCTAATGAAGCTCGAAGGCAAAAAGAATATCGCAAAGGCCACAGTATAACCTGGAATGCAACCCCTTCTCCCCGTAGGGGAAGCAGCTACAGGGATGTAGCCGCTAGGGAAGAAAAATAGGTGTTTCAGGCAATACAGGGCGTAATTATCGAGGATTGGAGTGAAAGTCGAAGCACCGCCACACGCCAAAAGACAAAGGAAAAATCATGCAAAAACTACCCAACTCATCGCTCAAAAGAATCCTCCCTATCACCCTGTTCGGCCTCAGTCTGTTACCGCTGACAGCCAACGCCGAAAGCGCCGAGGAAAAAGGTCTCGCCATCGCCATCAAGGCCGACCAACTCGACACCGGCTGGGGAGACCAGACCGCCGACCTGAAAATGGTACTGCGCAATCGCCACGGTCAGGAAAGCAGCCGCAAAATCCGCAGCCGCACATTGGAAGTGGAGGGTGACGGCGACAAGAGCCTGAGCATCTTCGACGACCCTCGTGACGTGAAGGGCACGGCCTTTCTCAGTTTCACCCACGCCATCAAACCCGATGACCAGTGGCTGTACCTGCCGGCACTGAAACGGGTCAAGCGCATTTCCTCCAACAACAAATCAGGCCCCTTCATGGGCAGTGAATTCGCTTACGAGGACATCACCTCGCAAGAAGTGGAAAAATACACCTACAAATATCTCCGCGATGAAGACCTCGACGGCCGTCCCACCTTCGTCCTCGAACGCTACCCGGCCTACAAGCACTCCGGTTACACGCGCCTCGTCACCTGGCTGGACAAGGAAATGTATCAACCCCTGAAGGTGGAGTTTTATGACCGCAAGGAATCCCTGCTAAAAACTCTCGTCTCCAGCGATTACAAACAGTACCAGGGGAAATTCTGGCGCCCGGGCAAAATGAGCATGGTCAACCATCAAACCAAAAAAAGCACCGACCTGTTCTGGAGCAACTACCGTTTCAAGACCGGTCTCACGGATCGTGATTTTGACCGCAACAGTCTCAAACGGGCACGCTGATGAATCCACAGACCGCCAGCCTTCGTAGGAGCGGGCCACATGCCGCCAGCCCCTGTAGGAGCGGGCCATGCCCGCGAAATGGATTGCTCTTGCCACAGCGGCACAGAGAGCACAGAGATTTCATGACATTGTATTTCTCCGTGTCCCCTGCGTGCCAAGTGGCCCTTTTATCGCGGGCATGGCCCGCTCCTACGGCAACGTTATGAATCGGCTCACCACCCTCTGCCTCACCGTTCTGCTCTGGCCCGGCAGCGCCGCCCTCGCCGGCGAGTGGTCCGGCTACCTCAGTGGCGAATACCGTTATTTTCCCTACGCGGCCAGCGATCCCCGCCAGCACGGCAACAACCTCTCTTTCAGCATCCAGCCCGAGTATTACCAGGAATGGGACGACGGCCGGCAGAGCATCACCGTCGTTCCCTTCGCTCGCTGGAACCAGGGCGACAACAAACGCAGCCATGCCGACATCCGTGAACTCAACTGGCTCAAGGCCAGCGATAACTGGGAATTGCGTATCGGCATCGGCAAGGTCTATTGGGGTGTCACCGAATCACAACACCTGGTGGACATCATCAACCAGACCGACTTCGTGGAAAACCTCGACGGCGAGGACAAGCTCGGCCAGCCCATGATCCAGCTGGCCCTGATCCGCGACTGGGGCACCGTGGATCTGTTCGTACTGCCCGGCTTTCGCGAACGCACCTTTGCCGGCGCGGCCGGCCGGCCGCGCTTTCAACCGCGTGTCGACACCGGCCTGACCCAATACGAATCCTCACGTGAGCAACGCAATATCGACTACGCCGCACGCTGGTCACACTACATCGGCGACTGGGACTTCGGCCTCAGCTATTTCCACGGCACCAGCCGCGACCCGACTCTGCTGCCTATTTTGAACACGGGTGGCAAGCTCGTCATCGCCCCGCGCTATGAAATCATCGACCAGTTCAGCCTCGACCTGCAGGCCACCCTCGGCGACTGGCTGTGGAAACTGGAGGCCATTCATCGCAGTGGTCAGGGTGACCGCAACTACGCTGCCGCCACTGGCGGTTTTGAATATACCATCATCGGCCTCTTCGGCAGCAGCTACGACCTCGGCCTGATCGCTGAAAGCCTCTGGGACGAACGCGGCGAAAACGCACCCACCCTCTTCGACAACGACACCATGATCGGCGTCCGCTTCACCCTCAACGACGCCGATTCCTCGGAACTGCTGCTCGGCCTCGTCATCGATAACGACGATCAGAGCCGTATGCTCAGCATTGAAGGCAGCCGTCGCATCGGTCAACGCTGGAAACTCAGCATCGATGGCCGTGTCTTCGCCAACACGCAAAAAAACAGCCTGCTCTACGGCTTCCGTGATGACGACTACTTGCAACTAGAAATAGCGCGCTATTTCTAACGCACAATCGGCCAGGTAGCTCCCAGGGCCTAAATCATCATGCAGATAAGCGCGTGGGCACAAAAAACGTGCCCACCCTACACTTGAATATTACGTGGAAAGTGGCCCGTTATCGGGCATCACCCCAACCTAACACGCTGCACTGAGGCTCGCTGGAATCATTCCCGCTTCAACGAAGACAAAGTCATGAAACCCAGCGCCTCGGCCGCCGCCAGTTGGCTCTCGTCGATGGTAAAAACATTGATCACGCCATCCGCGCTATCGCAGACCTGGAGATAGTCCTTACCGTCGGTGTCTTCCCTGGAATCGGCCACCTCGATGCCGGCATCCGTGAGGATTTTCTCCATCTCCTCAACAGGCGTCCCGCTATCAGCGACGCACTGCCGCGAACCCTTGTAACGGTAGACATCCACCTGGGTCAACGAGGACAGAGGCATGAAACCCAGCACCTCGGCCGCCGCCAGTTGGCTCTCGTGGATGGTGAAGATATTGATCACGCCATCCGCGCCACCGCAGACCTGGAGATAGTCCTTGCCGTCGGTGTCTTCCCAGTACTTGGCTACGTCGATACCCGCATCCGTGAGGATTTTCTCCATCTCCTCAACAGGGGTTCCGCTATCAACGACGCACTGCAGTGAACCCTTGTAATGATAAACATCCACCGGGGGACTGTCGCCGCAGGATTCCCAAGCATCCACAGTCCAGTCAGCCACCACCAGCGATCCC
>JALTPW010000697.1 GCA_026999335.1 Chromatiales bacterium | reverse complement strand
CGAGCCTCGATGTAAAACAGAAACAGCAGGCGGTACATGTAACGTAGACATTCACGACTGAGTTGATCGGGGTCGAGGGCGGACTTGCCGGTATAGCTGATATCTTTACGCTGAATCAGTTGCTCTACCGCTTCGTTGCCAAGCAACTCGATGGCTTCGCGCAGGGCGTATTTCAGGTCTTCCGAGACGCCAAAGGCGTGCCGGTGGCTGTTTTCATCCAGACCATCGAGCAAGCTCTCGCCTTGCTTGGGAATCAATGAGTTGGCGTGTAATAGTACGGCAGTGGCTTTGAGGGTGAGATCATCCCGACGACCGAGAATTTCAGACCAGTCAAAACGCAGCATGCGGTTTTGCAGCCATTTGTAACGGTCGATGAGGATAAGTTGACTATCGCTGACCAGCAGCACCCAGCGCGGTGGCTCATCCACTTTGAAAATCACTTCGTTAAGCAGTTTGTACCACTCGGTGTTTTTCAGTGAATCAAACTGAGGGCCGTCGCCAATGTACTGGTCTTTGTGTAGTTTGAGGGATAAAGGATCACAGCCTTCGTTGTTGATATCCAACGCACCCAGCACCCAGAGTTTGGCCGGTTCGTTATCGCTGTTATTGGGCAGGCGACTGAGTACGGGCAGCTCCTGATCTTTGCCGACAATGACATTGGCCGGAGCCCAGGGGATATCCAATACCGAGAGCAAACTTTTGAAAAAATTGCGCTGCATTTGCGTACGCTGCCTGGCACTTCGTTCACGACCCAGGCGTTCACGCATGGCGAAGTATTCACGATTCAGATTGCTTAGGCGCTTGAAGGGTGGCTGGTAATGCTCTTCTTCCTCTGCTCTTTTGTTCCAGCCATCCAGGGTCTCTTTGATATCGCCTTTGAAGACTTCAGAGAGATAGTGGGCGCTGTAGAATTCATTTTCGTTATTAATGCCAAGAAAGGTGGCGGCATTATCTGATACGGCCATCGTTTAGTGCTCTCCTGACATATAGGGACTTTGGTGAGCACGGGTAATAACGCCGATGATTTGCATGTAGGGCATGGGTTCGGTGTTGAGGGTCTCTTCGACCCAGGTTTGGTATTGCTTAAAGATATCGTCGATACGCTTTGATTCGCGGAGGCGACGCGCTTCTTTAAAGGAGGTGTCCTGCCTGGAGGTACTGAGGGCTAATTCCAACTGGTCTTGTTGTAACTCACGCAGACGTTGCAGCTCGGCGGTTTGAGCAGCCAGTTTGACCTGCATTTCAGTATCAAATTCATTGCGGGCCTGAAGCACTTGTTGTTTGGCTGCTTCGATAACCGGGCCACGCAGGGCAAGTAGTTTTTCCAGTTCGACAGGCTGGCCGCTATTGGGCAAGGGTTTTCTGCCCAGTTGCAGTTGCTTGAGGATTTGGTGCATATCCTCCACGCTTGTTACCTTCCCATCATCACAATGCACGGCATACCAGTGCCAAATAACCGGGTGCGCTTTGCGATTAGGAATAAGGCCAGAGACGAGGAAGATACTCTGCCCTGGTTGCAATTCGCTGTTGAGCGCCAATACCGGTGCGGTATGACGACCGACGTTGGCGAGCATACGTTCCTGCAACCATTGCATCACCGGATGTTGTGCCCAGAGATAGTGTTGTTTGGGCCAGGCGCTTTCGTCCTGGCGCGAGCGCTTTACTTCGTTCTGATACTGTTTTTTATCAGCGGTGAGAATGAGTGGCTGCTCCCACTTCTCGGGCCTGATTTCCGGTGGCAGGTAACGAAAATGGTG
The DNA here is from genome assembly GCA_026999335.1 of Chromatiales bacterium. GTDB lineage: Bacteria > Pseudomonadota > Gammaproteobacteria > SZUA-152 > SZUA-152 > DRQN01. Next base: position 1,466 of record JALTPW010000697.1, on the reverse strand, counting down.
TCGCAAGTCATCCGGTGCGATAAGACTAAAGGTTTGATTGCTGTCACTGAAACTGGCATCCATTAGCTGTCGGTCACGATTTAGATACTGAATGGCTGCTTTGGCAAAAACATAATCACTGGCAAACAGATTTTGCCGCTCGGCCAATGGCAACTGTTGCAAGGCACTGGGGGCTGCCTCTTCTGTGCTGAAAAACAGGGCAAACAATTCATCGCCTTCGTTGCTTTCATCAGCCTGATAAGTTTGATCAAAAACCTGGGCTTCCATGCCTTCGGCCATGGCCTTTTCAGTGAGCTGTTCTTCCGCATCCACGTCATGCACCTTCATGAAGGTGGCTGGATCACCGATGTTTTTATAGGCCTGCTCGTCCTTTTGCTGGAGAATTTCCAGAATACGCGTATCACCACGAATCGTCTGGTTTTCGCTTTCGGTAATCAGGTAGTAGATGTGCGGAATCTCTTCCTGACCGTAACGATCCACACGACCATTACGCTGTTGAAATACCATCAGCGACCAGGGTAGATCGAAGTGAACCAAGCGGTGTGAAAGGTAGTGCAGGTTGATACCTTCACTGGCAACATCGGAACAGAGCAATACCCGCAGTTTGGTTTCCGGTTTACCAAAGGCTTCAACAATCTCTTGTTGCTCAACATCACTCAGGCCACCGTGCAGTTGTGTGATTTGCGCATCGTTGAGTTTTAAATCCTGCTTGAGTTGTTTCTCAAGAAATTTGAGCGTTTCCAGGCGCTCGGAAAAAATGACCAGACGATCATTAGTATTGGTTTTCTTCCAGTCAAAGGCTTTATTTTTCAGCAACTGGATGAAGTTTTGATATTTGGTATTGCGTTCAACATTGATGTTTTGCAGCGCCAGTTTCAGGCTTTGCAGGGCGTTGAGTTCAGTGTGGATGTCTTCATTTTGTGGTTCATTTTGTGAGAGGGTGTTTTCCAGTTTGGCGATACGCTCATTCACTGAGCTTAAACAGGCCGCCGGGGATGAGAACAGCGCTTTTTGCAAGCCGATACGAATGAGGTGGCCCTGTTTTTCGGGATCAAATTTACCTTTATAGGTAAAGGGTACCGCGAGCAGTGCATCATAGGCGGTCTCCTCTTCCAGGCTGGCGGGATGTTTGAGGCAGTGAACCTGGCGCTCTTTAAATTCGGTTTCGACCTGCTCACGAATGTCCTTTTTGAAGCGGCGAATCACCAGGCCTTTGTTGTGAAAGTCTTCCTTGGCGTATTGCTCCGGGTTGGCAATGGCAGTGGGATCGAGCATGTTCATCAAGCTGGCAAAACTACGCGCCTTACCATCGTGCGGGGTGGCCGAAAGCATGATGAGTGTGTCTGATCGGGATGCCAGCAGTTGGGCCAGGGCTGCACGCTGAGAGCTGGTGCCACGGTCAGCAACATTATGGGCCTCGTCGATGACAATGATGTCCCAGTAGGCCTTTTCCAGATAACCTTTAA
>JALTPW010000696.1 GCA_026999335.1 Chromatiales bacterium | reverse complement strand
ATTGCGATCTATCGCATTGGCATCCCCCCCTCCAGCAGGATCAGTAACAACTCGTCGTCATTGCCACCAGCCACCATTGTGATCGGGGTGTCCCCATTTGGCCTCGCAAAATTCGGATCAGCGCCCAGTTTGATGGCCAGGCGCATGGCGTCTTTGTCTTTTTGCATAATCAACCAGAGCAGCGGCGTAATCCCTTCGTCACCGTGCATATTCAGCGACACACCTTTCAGGTACTTACGTGCCCGGGTTTCATCGCCTTTTTCAATGGCGCGAATCAGTTCAACCATGCCGGGTCTAAAAAAATCGGTGAGTTTCATTGTCTTTCCTGTGAGTCCGCAACTGGCCAGCAGACCGAGCAGCAGGCCGGCAGTTATAGTCAGAGTTTTTTTAAGGGCGGCCATGCCCGGTTATCCGGCGCCGGTGGTGAGTGTTTGGATATCTTCTCTCTTTTGCGCCTCGATTCCGGCAATCACCTGATCCATGCCGTGCCGCGCCACCGGGCTTCCGCCATTGACGCTGGGCAGGGTTTTCATCCCGCCCAGCGCCTGGGGCATACCCGGCAATGTCTTGCTGGCCAAATAACCAACCCCTGCGCCCACGGGCCCTGCCGCAAGTGCGCCAGCCCCGGCGCCTAGTGCACTCAACCCGGTGTTGCCATGGCGTTGCACGCCGGTCAGCACGTCACCCTCGACGGCCCGGGTCTGTATCAATCTGGCCACGGCTTCATTGCTCATGCCGCCTTTGTGGGTGGCGGTATTGGGGTGTATTTCACGATCCTTACTGGCGAAATCGAACTCCAGCGTAATTATTTTCTATTTGTTTTCCAGTTTCTTTATATTTTCCAGCTCTTTTTCCAATGCCTCTCTCAGGCCTTTTTCTGATGTGTTTTCCAGCTTTTCTTGCAACTCTTTTCTTCGTGCTTTGATGTCATACTTATTCGGTTTTCCCTCTTTCCAGCGTACTTCACGGGGTGAGGGAGGGGGGAATTTGACTCCGCGATCAATTAACTGCTGCTTGACTTTTAAGGCCCAGCCGTAGGCGGGGTATTCGGGGCTGAGTAAATTCCTAGAAAGCTTCTTATGCACACTCCACGCGATATCCGAACGCCCCGCATCACGCGCCGCATAATCCACTCCCTGCTCAATCAGATAGTGCACCATCTCAAATCGATTGATACCACCAGCTCCATACATGGCCGCGTTTCTCTTTGAACGATCCGTCAAATTAATATCCGCCCCAAAACGCAGCAGCATCTTGATCTGTTCGAGGCGGTCGTTAGCGACAGCACCAAACATTGCGGGATGGCCATCGCTATCCACCGCATTGGCATCCCCCCCCCCCTCCAGCAGGATCAACAACAGCTCATCATCATTGGCGCCTGCTGCGAAAATGACGGGGCTGTCCCCGTTCGGATCGGCAAAATTCGGATCAGCGCCCAGATTGATGGCCAGACGCATCCCGGCTTTATCCTTGTGCGTCATGAGCCAGAACAGCGGCGTAATACCTTCCTTGCCGTGCATATTCAGTGTCACGCCTTTCAAATACTTGCGCGCCCGGGTTTCATCGCCTTTTTCAATGGCGCGAATCAGTTCAACCATGCCGGGTCTAAAAAAATCGGTGAGTTTCATTGTCTTTCCTGTGAGTCCGCAACTGGCCAGCAGGCCGAGCAGCAGGCCGGCAGTTATAGTCAGAGTTTTTTTAAGGGCGGCCATGCCCGGTTATCCGGCACCGGTGGTGAGTGTCTGGATATCTTCTCTCTTTTGCGCCTCGATTCCGGCCAGCACCTGATCCATGCCGTGCCGCGCAACAGGGCTTCCGCCGTTGACGCTGGGCAGGGTTTTCATCTCGCCCACCGCCTCGGGTAACTCGGGCAATGCCTTGCTCGCCAGATAGCCGAGTCCTGCGCCCACCAGACCGCCCGCCACCGCACCACCTCCAGTACCCAGACCACTTAGCACAGTGTTGCCATGGCGCTGTACGCCGGTCAGCACGTCACCTTCGACGGCATGGGTCTGTATCAATTTGGCGGCGGCTTCATTGCTCATGCCGCCTTTGCGGGCAGCGGTATTGGGGTGCAGTCCGGCGGCATTGTAGGTGTAGCCTTTAACGCCGGTCACCGCTGCCGCAGCGGAGGCCTGACCGCCGCCCAGGGAGTGGCCGACGGTGGAGAAATTGTTGCCCAAGCTCACCTCAACTAAATCTGCCAAATCCATCGCCTGATCGTATTGGCCGCTTTTCCGGCCGATACCCTGTAAAAGGTTGGCCTTCGCATCTTTCACGCCGGTCACACCAGGGTTAGTGCCCTTGTAGGTCAGCATGGTTTCGCCATTAATCTCCGACTCAAACAGCGCGGCGCCAAAACCTGATTTCTTACTGGTAAAGGTCGCATCCTCCAGCCCGGCGATTTCTTTGGGATCCATCAGATCCAGTCCAATGGGCGCTTCCGGCAGCTTATCGATATGGCCCCGTTTGAACTCGTCCACTGGATAAACATAGGCCGCCGATTCCGCGCGCAGTATATTGTCATTGTTATCCAGCAATCGTGCCGCAGCGGCCTGTTGTTCCGGGGTATTGCCGGCATTGGCAGCCAGCCGTTTGCGCTGCTGGTAGTTTTGTTTGCGTTGCTCGATGTCACGCTGTCTGGGCGTCATTGCCTTTGTAGTGATGGTGACTGCGGGGCCATTTTCTGACGTGGCAGCCCCCGCCGAGCGGCTTTTTGCTCAGCCGCCTCGATCTGTGCCCGTATTTGCGCCTTGTGGGTGTTCATGACATCGGTTGCCCCCGGGCTCAGGGTGTCACCACCACCGCCGTCGCCAATCAGTACGGTGGAGCAGCCACCGACGATTTTCCCGCCATGGGCGGTGCTGTCGCCCAGGCGGGCGGCGGGTGAGCCGTTGATGAGAACCCCGGAGGAGCCGGAGGCGACTTTATCCGGCGGGCCGACGCAGGCGACGGTATCGCCCACCCGTGCGGCGGGCAGGCCGCCGATCAGCACATCGGGCGAACCGGTGGCGATGGGGCCACCGACGTGGGGGATTTTGCCCGTTTTCTTGGGGCAGACATGCATGTCGGTGACTCTGGCGGCGGGTTTTCCCATGGGCGTTTCCTTGTCAGTTTGGTTGCGGGTTTGGTCTGAATAACACCACGCGGTCAATCATCGGCCAGGATGATGTTGTCACTGTTGGCGATATTGATACCCTGTTGCAGATACTGTTGGTAGCGCTTCG
>JALTPW010000695.1 GCA_026999335.1 Chromatiales bacterium | reverse complement strand
ATACGAAAAATTTCTAATATCGGCTGTTTCAGGCTGCGCTGGCGTGCGTATCGAGGGCGAATGGCTCGGGATCCAGCACGGGGTGGCGCTCCAGCATCAGGTCTACCAGCAGGTGTGCGGAGGCCGGAGCCATGACCACGCCATTGCGGAAATGACCGGCGTTGATATATAGCCCTTCGATTCGCGGGTGGGCGCCGATGTAGGGGATGCCGTTGGGAGAGGCCGGGCGCAGGCCGGCCCAGTGGCGCTCCAATGGCACTTCGGCGAGTGCGGGGACCAGGGTCTGGGCGGCACGTTCCAGTTCGTGCCGGGCCTGCTCGGTGACGGTCTTGTCGAAGCCCACGTTTTCCATTGTGCTGCCGAAGAGGAGGCGGCCGTCGCGGCGTGGGATGGCGTAGTGCCCCCGATGCAGGACGACGTGCTTCAGTAATCCGGGTTCTCCCCGGTAGAGCAGCATCTGACCGCGTACGGGAACGATGTCGATACTCTGGCCCAGTTCGCGCAGCAGGGAGGCGCTCCATGCGCCGCAGGCGATGACGACCCGCTCGGCGGTGATGTGGCCACCATCGGCGGTGCCGAGGCCATGGATGCGGCCGTTTTCGTGCAACAGATGGCTGACTTCGGCCGATTCGGTGATGCGCACGCCGCGCGCCTGCACGTCTTGGCGCAGGGCCTTCAGCAGACAGGGGTTGCGCACCTGGGCGAATTCGGGAAACAGTAGGCCGCCCCCGGGGTGCTCGCCGACGGCGGGTTCGATATGACCGAGTGCATCACGGTCGATGAGGTCGAGTCGCGCGTCGGCCGCCGTGGCCCAGGCCGTGGCGCGGGTGGTTTCATCGCCATCGAGGATCAGCAGGCCACTCTGAATCCATTCGGGATCGATGCCGGTATCGGTGTGCAGTTCGTCAGCGAGAGCGCGGTAGTGTTGCTGACTCCAGCGAGCGAGGGCATTGACCGGTTCTGCGTAGCGCCACGGGTAGAGCGGAGACAGGATGCCACCACCGGCCCAGGAGGATTCGCGGCCGATCTGGCGGCGTTCCAACAGGGTGACGCTGGCGCCGGCCTGGCTGAGGTAGCGTGCGGTGAGCAGACCGATGATGCCGCCGCCAACGATGAGATGGTCACTCATGATGATTCCTGAAATGATTGGGAGGTGAGGCCGTGAAAACCACGCCGGCCGACCTTGTCGCCGGCCAGCCGGCAGGCGCTGCGCAGGCTGTCGGTGAGCCCCTGCTCTGCCAGTTGGGCGTGGATCAGGCCGGCGTTGAAGGTGTCGCCGGCGCCGAGGGTGTCGATGACCTTTGCTGGCGTAAAGGCCGGGCTATGGCGGAGTTCGCCGTCCGCTGTCAGGCCGTAGGCGCCGCGTTCTCCCCAAGCGCAGACGTGAACCGCCTGTGGCGCCCGCTGCCGCTGGTGGCGCAGGAAGGCGCCAGCAGCAGCCTCGGGGCTGCTCGGGGCCTCTGCGCCAAGTTGGTGCAGCGCGTAGTGGCGGGAGTATATCAGTAGGTCTGCAAGCCCGCACAGCTGCTCGATGTGTTCGCGAGGTTTTTCGATCTCGACGGACAAAGGCAGCTGTGGGCACTGTTGGCGGGCGTGTTTCAGCATCTCGGTGACGCTCGCCACGTTGCGCCCTTCGGCGTGCAACCAGTCCAGTTCGCGCAAATCGATACGGCGGAAGGCGTCGAGGCCGTACTCCGGCAGGTCGCGGTAATGGATAATGGTGCGCGAGCCATTGTGCACGTTAAGAGCGATATAGGACGTGGGGGCATGGGCGCCGGGAATCTGTTGCACGTGGTGGGTGTCGATGCCGTATTGCGCCAGATCGTCACGGATGGTCGCACTGCTGGTGTCGTCGGCCAGGGTACCGGCCCAGCGGCAACGGTGGCCCAGTTGGCTGAGCACGACCAAGGTGTTGGTGGTGTTGCCACCACGGCGGACGTCCTGCGCCTGGGCACGCACTTCTGCGTCTTCGGCGGGCCAGGCCGCGACGTGGTTGACGATGTCCAGGGTGGCGATACCGATGCCGAGAATATTTGCCATCGTCGCGAGTTAGTGGCTCGAGCCGCCGTCGGCCCTGCGCAGGACGACGGGGGGAATAGAGAGGGTGAAGTGGTCAGGGGCCTGCCAGTGCAAATTTGAGCCATCCACGATGGCTTGTTTCGCACTGCAGCATTTGCCCCACCAGGAAGTGGATTTCTGCTCACAATGGAGGCAGGGTGTGGATGCCATGGGTTGTGTCGCCAGCCGTTATTGTCAGGCTGCCGATCTTAACCGAGTGGCGGGGTACCTGCCTATTCCCGGGAGAGGGGATTGGTTACAATCGAGTGGAAAAATATTTCACGGTCGTTGTTGTTGACGATTTACGGTGTATTTGGCGGGGGTAAAGTCGGGAGCCGTGTGATGAGATCGGCCGGCTAAAGCCTATGTTGCTGTGACTGGGGGCTCCTGTGAGGGCAATAACGGATGGCGCAGGCCGCCGGTGCGGAATACTGAGTGAGTGACGGGATGCGCGTTTTTACAACGACACTGATATTGCTGAGCCTGGCGATCCTGCTGCTGGTCGCCTGCTCGTCTCAGCCTCATTCTGTCTCGCGCAGCGCCAGCTATGTGGTGGACGGCAGCGAAGACACTGGCACCAGTTGGCGTCGCTCACGTCCCACCCAGGCAACCTTGAACGTGGAGTCATTGGCCAGTGACGGTATTCACGATCCGCAGAATGAGGCTTTTTCGGCCCTGCAGGAGCCCGCTGAAGCACTGGCGGCCTTTCCCATCGACCGCCGTGGCGCGGCTGACTGGGTGAAAGCACTGGATCTGGGCATTATTTCGCCGCGCGCCGATCTGCTGGGTGAAGCCGAGATGCAGGTATTGGACATGGATATCATGTTCAAGAATACCGGCGCCATGCCCTGGGTGCTGTTCCCGCACGGTAAACATACCGCGTGGCTGGACTGTACCAATTGTCACGACGAGATATTTGTTCCCCGGGCCGGCGCCAACAAGATCACCATGGATGCGGTGCTGGCCGGTGAATTCTGCGGTCGCTGCCATGGCAAGGTATCGTTTACGTTATGGGTGTGTGAACGTTGTCACAGCGTGCCGCACGAAGGTTCACCGGAGAAGTGGTGGTAATGATGAGAGGTATCGCTTTCCGACACTTTGTTTTGCTGGTCGTACTGTCGGCGCTACTAGCGGGTTGCAAGGCCGGCTTGGACACCCAGCCCGCGGAGGAAGT
>JALTPW010000694.1 GCA_026999335.1 Chromatiales bacterium | reverse complement strand
CAGATCCAGCATTACGGGACCGAGTGACATAGGTTCATTCCTGTAGGGTTTAGGCTATATTCTCAGAATCGAAGCGGGCCGTCACCGGCCGCGACCCATCAGCCACCAAGGATCATGCCATGCCCAGCAGCAAACCTGCCGACAAATCCGCCACCCTGGACAAAATCGTCGCCGATGCCCACCGCAACCGCGAGCAGCGCGAAAAGGGCTACCGTGAAAAAGCGATGAAAATGTACCCCTGGATCTGCGGCCGCTGTCAGCGTGAATTCACCCGCGCCAACCTGCAGGAACTCACCGTGCACCACCGCAACCATGACCACGATGACAACCCCGAAGACGGCAGCAACTGGGAACTGCTATGCCTTTACTGCCACGACAACGAACATCAGCGCCAGCTTGAGGCCGGCAACAGCGGTGATGTAAAAACAAAAATGGACGCCGCCACCCACAACCCCTTTGCGGCGCTGGGGGGGCTATTGAAAAAGTGAACGATGACTTTACACTACAGCCTCTACAGCGGACACAGAGAACAGCGTATTTAAGGCCAACGAGGCATAAAAGATCAGCGTTGGGGCGAGGAGCAAACCCCAACGTTCATACCACCCACTTAATTCAAGTTAAGCAACTATCTGAAGTTACTGTCTGGCGCACGGGAACCATCAGGATTCTCCCTCGCTCTGATCGGGAGAATAACTGCAAAACGCATGATTCCCCTAGTACTTCACCGTTCCACTGTAGCCTGGACTGAGCCTGCAAAAGTCGGGGGTTTATTGCCCGCCCCGGCCGGGCTGATGGTTGCCCTGCACCGGTAGGCCAGCCGTGGACTTTAGAGGAAATGGCGTTTATTCTCCTTAACCCGGCCACATTACAGGCTGGATTAATAATGCGATGCAGGGATTCATCGCTGTTGGCAAAGCTGTCGACACGAGCCCGCAACATACAAGCAAATTCACAAATTTGCGTGCGTATTTTACGGGCGACTTCAAAATAGGTCAGGACAATCTGCTCTGAAGTCAGGTTAACAATGCTCAATTATAGTACAGGAAAATGAGTGTCCGACTCCGTCTCACAAAGTCGGTCAATTGTCTGGTTATAGGGGAATTTTAAATGAAAAAATATGGATTCATGACAATAGTATTACTGCTTGCCATTGCAATATCGGGTTCTAACACGGTTCTTGCCGGCGAGATAGCCAAGAAAAAGCAAACACCGCAAGGGAAGTACCTGACGTCACAGGAGACATTCGACCTGGTAAATAACGATCCTGAGAAAATATTGTTTATTGATACCCGAACCCAAGCGGAATTGGAGTTCGTTGGCTGGACCTCCCTGATTGATGGAAATGTCCCTTACGTAACCAAGGATCTTAATGCCTGGGATACAAAAAAACCCAGATTCAAGAATGTGGCCAATAGCAATTTCCTAGTTGCGATAGAAGATCTTCTGGCGAAGAAAAAACTGACAAAAGAATCATCCATCGTACTGATCTGTCGTTCAGGCAGCCGTAGCGCCAAAGCGGCTAACTTATTGTTCAAAGCGGGTTACCATAACGTCTACTCAGTCACGGATGGTTTTGAAGGCGACAAAGACAAGAAAGGCTACAGAACGGTTAATGGCTGGAAAAATGCCGGTTTACCGTGGGATTACAAGCTGGAAAAGGGCAAGATGTATTGGGAATTTTAATTTTAGATTTAATCTCTTAGAATTTACCCCGCAGCCTGCTGCGGGGTAGCCCTCGCACTACCCCAAACCACGAGTCAACCTGACCGTTGCCAGGGTGTCCTACCTCCTCAGCCGCAAAATCCACGCCTTAGCGACGTCAGCCAGGCGGCGCAAGGACAACAAGCACAACAGAAAATCAACAATCAGATTTTGATCCTGGCCAGACATCATGGCTTGGTGCAGTGCTGTAGCCTGGGTTGAACCTGCAAAACCCAGACTACTGACTTCCATATGGCCAGAATTGGGTGTAGAGCTGAAATCACAGGACACCACCACAAACAGACTAGTCATTAAAACCGGTCAGATAGACTATACTGTTTTCCATCAGACTGAGTGCTGGAGGAAACACCATGAAAATCAATGCCACTGAATTCAAGGCCAAGTGCCTGAAGCTGGTCGACGAAGTAGCCCGCACCCGAGAGCCTATCATCGTCACCAAGCACGGTAAGCCCGTGGCCAAGGTGGTACCCATTGAGCTAGAAACCGAACCGGCCCACACTGGCTTCGGCTGCATGGCCGGCACCATCAAAATCACCGGTGACATCATCACCCCCATCGAACAGGAATGGAGCGCCATCACTGGCGACGAAGATAAATTCTACGCAGGCCTCGCCGTCCGGGAAAATGCACCCAGCCAAACAAAATTGCCGGGGAAGAAGCGGAAATGAGCCAATCTCTGCTAATCGATACCCATATCTGGCTCTGGTATGCCCAGGGCAATCATCAAAGGTTCACCACCGCTGCCGCTAAGCGACTGGAGTCACTGGACGAACAGGGGCGGCTACGCCTGTCCATCCTGTCTATCTGGGAGCTGGGCATGCTGGATGCAAAAAGCCGAATTCATCTAGGACAACCCTGCAAGGACTGGCTCAGTACTTTCTTCGAACGTACGCACTTTCAGGTCATCGGGCTTGATATCGACGTCGCTCTGCAGGCCAACCAACTGCCGGACTTCGCCCATGCTGATCCCGTCGACCGCATTCTGGTTGCCACCACCCGCCATCACGACCTCACGCTGATCAGCGAGGATCGCAAGATCCTCGATTATGCCCGGCAAGGCTATGTGCGGGCCTGTTCGTCCAGCGATATAGCATTGTTGAGCCGATGAAAATACACAGTCTGGCAGTCAACAACAACGTCACTGACTCCCTCCAGTGACGTGAAAATAAGAAAATTATTTATTTTTATGGTGTTGCTTTTTTGCTATTCCAGCGTTTCTGCTGACACATACCCACTTCACATACTAACCAGTCGGAAATAAAGGATACACTTTCTTTCTATTTTAGAAAGGACATTCATTGATTTGGAACCGACTGCCCGGAATAAAGTATTAGTGAAATCCTTTTTCAGAAATGAAGTGGTATCCTTTGCTGCTGGCCAGGTAGTACCTGAATGGAAAGGAGGGACGATAACAACTGTCTACGCAGGAGGCTCAAGCAATATTGTTTTTGTTATAGCTCAAGTTTCGGAGTTCAAATCGGCCATTCTCAGCTACTCGAATTCCATTTCCAG
>JALTPW010000693.1 GCA_026999335.1 Chromatiales bacterium | reverse complement strand
CGGCAAGCGTGGTGAGGTCAATCGCCACCCGGCCCCGGGAAACGTGATGAAAACGACCCACACCATCCAGATTCAGGCGCATACCATCGGCGCTCAGTGAGGAAATAGCGGTGCCGCTGGCTGGTTCCCAGCCGATAGCCATAACGCCTTTCATCAGCGCCACATCGAACACACTGTGTGCGATAAAATCTGCTGGTGCGCTGCCGAAGGGGGTGACAAAACCGCGTACCTTTACCGGCGCACCGTCGCCAAAGCCGGAGACATCCAGACTGCTGGTGACGATTTCATAGGCCGCCGGGTTGGCGTCATTGGTGGCGTTCGTACCGGTACCACTCTGCCCTGTCCCACTAAAATCGAACAGGGATACGCGGCGACCATCGATGGCCTGCAAATCGACGACAAAGGGTGTCACCGGTATCGGCTCAACCGGAATGACGCCCATACCCACCACAGTGCCACGCAGAGTGGTGAAACGCATCTGCACACGCTTGGCCTTCATTTCCAGTCGGCTGGCAAGCGGACTGGCCAGTGTACCGAAAATACGCAGACGCTGGCCGACAGAGATATCGTCGATGTCATAGTCGACGCCCATGCTGAGCTGGCGCTTGACGATGGTCTCGCGACTCAGTTGTACGATGACAGTGTCATTGAACACCACGCTGCCACCGGCACGGATCAGGGTCACACCCTTTACAGTCAGGGTGTTGCCTGTACGGGCGATGACGTTGCCGGTAATCACATCGTCACTGCCACCGGGCACGCTGCTGCCGGCATAGACTTCACGCGCCACAAAACGGCGTGGCTTGAGTTTGATCTCGCCACGCACCAGGGTGGCGCTGAATCTCGGCAGAACATCCATGGCGGTGAGACCGGCATTGCCCTGATAGCTTTCGCCGTCGACTTCGTACACGGTGTCGTCGGTGGAGGTAACGGTGACGGTGCCGAAATGGCGAACGATGTCGCGGCGGCTCATATGACGGTGGAAGGGACGGATAATAACGTCAAAGGTGCTGTTCGCCACATCGACACCGGCCAGCGGGCCACGCAGACGGTGGCTCTTGAATTTTTCCACGTCCAATTCGGCGAGCAGAAAGGGTTTAACGGTGACGACGGGATCGGGATTGAATTCGACGCCATTGGAAGCCTTGAGATCGAAGTCCAGGGTCAGGTGCGCGGGTACACCGGGAACGATACGCAGGGAGTTTTGGCCCTCCAGTTTCACGGCCATGGTCAACTCGGTGATGGGCTTGCCGTCGGCGTCGATGATGGTGTCCACCTTCACAGCATCGCCATTGGCGTCTTCCACCTGGATGTCGGCGCCACGGTAGTCCAACACCATTTCAGCCTGCACATAAAGGCCACTGGAGACGGTGGCAACGGTGAGAAATTCCGTCATTTCCGTGTATTGGGCAAAGTCGACCCGCGTGCTCAACGGCAACGCATGCACTACTTCGCCGCTGGCCTTGGTGAGGGTAAGGGACTTGACGTCCACGGTGTAGGTGGCGAAATCACCTTCGGCATCGGTGAGGCCGATGACCAGTTCACCATCGGCATCACTGTCGTCGCTGCTGTTGTCGGCACAACCGCCGAGGACAAAGACGGCCAACAACAGAAACAAAGCCGATAACAGGGTGGCGAATTTGCCGCGCCACTGGCTGAAGGGGGGGGGTGTTTTCATTATTCGATCCTCACGGTGGATATATCGGATTGGGCATGTTTGTGATGCCGTACACCGGTTTAACGCGGCAGGGGAGGATTGGTTGACAGGAGATGGGAAAATAATTGATGGCGTGCTGTGGAACGGCTTCAGCCGCGACCCTGATGGCACTGAACGACCACCGACTAAAGTGGGGTATTGAAGGGTGTTGACTCTTGAGAGGCTTGGCATACCGTCATTCCCGCGCAGGCGGGAATCCAGAGTGTAGGAAACTTCAAGCACGCTGGATGAATCGCTCCGGCGAAAACCGGATCCCGAGGCGACAATCTCTGGATTCCGGCTAAAAATAGGCCGGAATGACGATAATCGCAGCACCAAAAAAGTAGGCGCTTTTCTTAAAGAACCTACTTTTGGTAGGCGAGCTGCGAGGAATTTAACCCGAAAAAATTAAAATCAAAGTCACCGTCTAAAGACGGTGGTTTTGACCAAGTTAATGGAAAATAAAAATCGCGGCTAAAGCCGTTCCTGCATTATCGACGATTGCAGTCTTACCAGCTGTACACGGCTCCCACCCCCGCATACAGGGTGCTACCATCGTCGATATCCGGCATACGCAGCAGGCCACCGTTTAGGCGCAAGCGCCATTGGCGCTCGAGATCGATGGAGAGACGCACATTGGTCAGCCAGCTGGCCAGACCGTCCACGGCTGAAACACTGCGGTATTCGTCTACGCTCAACAGGGCGCGAGGAAAAGCGTAGCGTAGTCCGACGCTGATACCATAATCCTCGAAACCCATGGCCAGTTCCAGCGCCAGTGGTGAAAACAGACGGATCGCCCGGGGATTGGTGGCCAAGGGAGTCAGATCGCGGTCATAGTCATGGACGGACAGACCCAGAGCAAGGCCCCAGGTACGCCAATAATAGCTGGCGTCGGTGCGGAGACCATAGCTCTCAATCTGCCATTCGTCAGGACAGGCGGGAAAACGACGGCAGCGATCCGATGCCGAAAGGACGATGTTGCGCCACTGCGGGCGTACGACGAGAGTCCAGTCGAGGCTGTTGTAGGCAAAAAAGCCACGCAGGGTGATACTGGTGATGTGGCCCTCCCTGCCCCATTGTTCCAGCTCGGCACCATAGTTCAGTACCTGCAACGGGTCGTTGACCATGCCGATAAGGAAGGACTGGGTTGAATAGTCCGAAAATTCGTTGTCGATGCGCATCTGTGCGACGGAGAACAGCAGCCGCGGGCCGCCGATGGCGAGGTCGATATCGAGGTATCGGTCGCGGCGGCCGTCATCGCCAGCGCTCCACTCCACGCTCAGCAGCGAGGGCAGTTCATCCGACGCCAGCAACGACGCGCTGGCGCACAACAGCAACACACTGGTACACAGCAGGCGGCAGATGGCCCTTTTCAAACAAAGGTATGCAAACAACAAGACTTCCCCCTGACAATGGTCAGCGGGAAGATTATACCCCGATGCGCCTTTGCTCCCTCAGCGCTACATCTCAGCGACGCTGCTGCCGGCGCAGTTCCTGGCGCTGGCGGGGAGTCAAGTGACGGATGCGTTCGCGGCGCTCG
>JALTPW010000692.1 GCA_026999335.1 Chromatiales bacterium | reverse complement strand
CGAAGTTGACAAGGAAACCGGCGCCATGTTCGTGGATCGTTTCATGAATACGGCCATGTTTTATCCCTGCAACTATGGCTATGTGCCTCACACCCTGTCCGAAGACGGCGATCCGGTGGACGTGCTAGTGATTACCCCCACGCCGCTGATCAGCGGTTCGGTGATTCGCTGCCGTCCCGTGGGCATGCTGAAAATGACCGATGAGTCCGGTGTGGACGCCAAGATTCTCGCCGTGCCGGTGGACAAGCTGGCCGTGCAATACCGCAGCGTGGAAAAGCTAGACGATCTGTCGCCTCTGTTGCTGGATCAGATTTCCCACTTCTTCGAACATTACAAGGACTTGGAAAGCAACAAGTGGGTGAAAATCGATGGCTGGGTCGGTATCGACGAAGCCAAGGCCGAAATCCTGGCCTCTGTGGAACGCTTCAAGACTTCACCTGAGAAGCCCAGCTTCTGAAGCAGGGCCGACCGACGGCGGGTGCACGCTGCCCGCCAGCGGCCTTGCCGTTCCCCCGGCGAGACACCAGCAACTATCAGAGTCTGCTGCCAGCAGGCTGTCATTCCGCAGAGACGCCCCCTCTGCATAAAAGTTAAGCTGACTTAATTTATTTGCTGGACTAATCTTTTTTGCATGTCCAGCGATCCCTGCCTGCGTTTTGAGATCTGCCCCTGCGCGAACGCAAGCGGGCGCGTACCCGCCTTGCCCTGTTGGATGCGCTGCTGTCGCGCATCGGTTCACATAGCATCGAGCAGATTCCCGTCAAGGAACTGTGTGCCGAGGTGGAAATCAGCAAGGCCACCTTTTTTAAGCACTTTCCCGCCAAGTCTGATCTGCTAACCTATTTTATCCAACTGTGGATCATCGAAATGGCCTGGCATGCCAACCAGGCCGCACAGGCGCAGGGCAGCGGTCTGGAGGCAATTGGCGAAATCTTCGCCCTCACGGTGCGGGACGCCGCACGGCGCATCGATATCCTGCTCGAAATCATTGCCCACCAGGCGCGCATGCCAAAAGATCTCACCCTGCCCGGGGTTAGCGCGGCGGAACGTCTGTTGCGATTCCCCGACCTGGCCGGCGTCGAAACCCTGCCCTCTGAAGGGCTGAAAACCATCCTGCCGCGCTTTCTGCGGATCGCCATCGACAAGGAGAACTACCGCCATCCAGCGTATAGCCGGCCTGACGCTGGCGCTGTCTTGTGTTTTTTTCGGTGTGCCACTATGTGTAGGCCGCCACGATCCCGCCGCCATCACCCCTCTGTATCGCCAGCAGCTGGCATTGGTGTGGGCAGGCGCCCGTGACCAAGACAATCGATGACAAAGCCTCTTTCAGAGCATTCCACATGCTTCGGATCAAGGCGCGAATCGCAGGGAGTGGCTGGACTGGACTTTGCAAGTGGGTTTGCCGGCCAGTGTCCGGACGATTTTTACAGAGTATCTACACTGTTGCAGACCCAGTCCACCATCTTGCCGACCGGCATCGATTGCCGCAGACTGTCCAGGAAACTGAACCCAAGGAGATAGACTCATGGCCAAATCCATCAAAGGTACACAAACGGAAAAAAACCTGCTCATCGCCTTCGCTGGTGAATCCCAGGCACGCAATCGTTACACCTATTTCGCCGGTGCCGCACGCAAGGAAGGGTTGGTGCAGATCGCCGAGGTCTTTGCCGAAACGGCAGATCAGGAAAAGGAACACGCCAAGCGTTTTTTCAAATTTCTCGAAGGTGGTGAGGTAGAGATCAGCGAGCGTTTTCCCGCCGGTGTCATCGGCAATACCTTGGAGAATCTGCGTGCTGCGGCCGCCGGTGAGGAGCACGAATGGACTGAGATGTACCCGGCCTTCGCCAAGGTGGCGCGCGAGGAAGGTTTTCCCGAAGTGGCCGCCGCCTTTGATGCCATTTCCATTGCGGAAAAACAGCACGGCAAACGTTATACCGACCTGGCCGACAATCTCGATGCGGGCCGGGTGTTTCGCCGCGACGGCAAAGTGGTTTGGCGTTGCCGCAATTGCGGTTATCTGCACGAAGCAGAAGAGGCGCCGGAAGTTTGTCCGGCCTGCCTGCATCCAAAGGCTTATTTCGAATTGCTGGGTGAGAATTGGTGAATAAAGGAACGAGGCGGGACTCAGTAGCAGCATGTTTCCCGACTTTCGTGACACTTTAAACTGCACTGCCAACAATTTTATTATGAGGCATAGGTTATATGAGTTTGGTTTGATATATTCCACACAACAATAACGCTGAGAGAAGACGATGGAAAATTTAGAAAAATATATGGATCAGGCGATCAGCCTGAGTATGGCTTATGGCCCTAAACTGTTGCTGGCGTTAGTTGTTCTTTTTGTCGGTTTACGGCTGATCAAGTCGGTGGTGAAGTTACTGAACCGCGCTATGGAGAAAAGCCATACCGAAGAGACGCTAAGAAGTTTTCTGAATAATCTGTTAGGTGTTCTCCTCAAGATTTTACTGCTGATCAGTGTCGCTGCCATGATCGGTGTTGAGACTACTTCGTTCATTGCCTTGATTGGTGCTGCGGGCCTTGCCATTGGTCTTGCTCTACAGGGCAGTCTGGCAAACTTCGCTGGTGGTCTTCTTATCCTGTTTTTCAAACCCTTTAAGGTCGGTGATGTTATTGACGCCCAGGGCTATTTGGGGGTGGTGCGCGAGATCCAGGTATTCAATACGATCATTCTCACTCTGGATAATAAAAAAGTGATTATCCCCAATGGCAATCTCTCCAATGGCTGTGTGGAAAATGTCTTTAGTGAACCCACCCGCCGAGTCGATCTCACCTTTGGTATCAGCTATAACGATGACATTCTTTTTGCCAAAGAAGTATTGCGCAAAGTAATTGTCAGTGATGATCGTATTTTGACCGATGCTGATCATGCGCATGAGATCTATGTGGCGGAGCATGGCGACAGCTCCGTCAATCTGCTGGTTCGCGTTTGGGTCAATACGGAGAACTACTGGCCGGTGCACTTTCATCTCATGGAGCAGGTTAAACTCAGCTTCGACAAGGAAGGCATTTCCATTCCTTTCCCGCAGCGGGACGTTCATCTCTTTCAGCAGGCAGGATAATGAGAGAGGTCTTGCAGGTGTCATTTCTCTCAAGCAGCCGCCCCTGTGGGGGCTGAAGCAAGGTTCGGTGTTTCAGACACCAAAACAGGTATGCACCAGATTCGTAGGGCACCGCCCACTGGTGCAGGCTTTCCGTGTTTGCGGAAATGATGGGCA
>JALTPW010000691.1 GCA_026999335.1 Chromatiales bacterium | reverse complement strand
CTTTCAGGCTCAACTCGTGGGCCGTATCGCGGTCGCTGCGTGCCATGTCGCGCGTGCTATCGAGGCGTTCGCGCAGGGACTCCCGCTGCAACTCCAGTTCCTCACGACGGGTCGCCAGCAGCTCCATGGCCTCCATTGCCGTGGCCAGCCGGCCACGCGCCAGCTTGGTCTCCTCCTCATTTTCCTTCGACTGCTGCCGTAGTTCGCCAACGTCACGCTCGATGTTCTGGCTACGATTGTGCATCTGTTCGAGACGCGCCTGGCGCCCGCTGAGCTGGGCCTGCACCTCGGCCTGCTGACGGCTGGCCTGATGCAGTTCGCGCTGCACCGCTTCGCGCTCTTCTTCCCGGCTCTGGATACCTTCGCGCCCTGCAGACAGTTGCGTCTGGCCCTCCTCCACCTGTGCACGCAGCTGTTCGATACCCGCCGTCAGTTCCTTCAATTCCTGCTCACGATGCAGTACGCCGGCCTTTTCGTCGGCATCGCGCGCCACCCGCAGCCAGTTCGATCCCAGCCACACAGCGTCGCGGGTAATCACCGACTCATGCGCCGCCAGTTGTGGCCGCAGCGCCAGGGCCTGCGCTAAATCTTCGGCGACGTACACCCCGGCCAGCATTGGAGCCAACGGCCAGGGAGCCTTTACCTTATCCCCCAGTGCCACCGTCAAACCACCGGCAGCGTTGCCGATGTCGGCCCGCGCGGTATCGAACAACGCCACCGAACCGTGCTCCAGCCCACCCAGCAGACCCGCTACCGGATCCAGACCATCCACGCACACCGCCTCGAGATGCTGACCCAGCACACACTCCACCGCGCGCTCCCAGTCCGCATCCACCGTCAGCCCCTGCGCCAGACGCCCGGCATCGGCCAGGCCATGACCGGCCAGCCACTGCGCCACTTCGCCACCGGTCTTGCCCAGCGCAGCCTGTTGCAAGGCCTCCAGCGAAGAATGCCGACCCTGCATAGCCTGCAAGCGGCCGCGCTGTTCGTCCAGCGTCGCGCTCAAGCGATGATTGTCATCACGTGCCTCGGCAATCGCCGCCAGCTGATTATGCAAGCGCTCCTGTAGCGCCTCGGTCTGTAGGGCATACTCTTCGAGCTGCGTCTGACGCTGCTCAATCTCTTCTTCCAACGCCGAATTCAGCAGGTGCTTCTTTTCTTCCTGCAGACGCAGAACCCGCTGTTCCTGCTGGATATGCTGCTGTTCCAAACTCTGCAAGCGGGTGCGTTCCACCTCGGCGCTACGCGCCGGTTCGGCGGCATTCTGATTGAATTCCGCCCACGCCGACTGCCATTCGTGCATGGCCTGCTCGGCCTCGACCAGTGTCGCGCTGGAGACTTCCTGGCGTGCCTTCGCTTCTTCAAGCTGCGGGTGCAGGATCTCCAACTGCTGCTCTAGCTCGGCGATTTTCTGCCGATCCCCCGCCTGATGGGCCTGCGATTCCGCCAGCGCACGCTCCGCCTCGGCCAGATCGCGTTCCTGCTGCAAGCGGCGTTCGCGGGTGTGCTGAATGGACTGCTCAACACGGGCGATGTCGCCACCTACGGAATAGAAACGGCCCTGCACCTCGCTAAAAATCTCGCCCATCTCGACATTCTGCTCACGCAGCTTTTCAATCTCGGACTCGATGGCGCGCTGGCGCATCACCGAGGCCTCCACCGCCAGCTCTTTTTCGCGGATCAAGCCTTCTTTACCAGTCACCTGTTGATCCAGCGCACGCCAGCGCAGGGCCGCAAGCTGCCCCTTGAGAAGTCTCTCTTCCTCCTTGGATTCTTTATATTTTTCTGCCGTTCGCGCCTGCCGGTTAAGGCGCTCCAGCTGCTTACCCAGTTCATCGCGCAGATCGGTCAGGCGCTCCATATTATCGCGCGTATGCCGAATGCGGTTTTCCGTCTCGCGGCGACGTTCCTTGTATTTGGAGATGCCTGCGGCCTCTTCCAGAAACACCCGCAGATCCTCGGGCCGGGCCTCGATCAGGCGCGAGATCATGCCTTGTTCGATGATGGAATAGCTGCGCGGACCGAGGCCGGTGCCAAGAAATATATCGGTAACATCACGGCGGCGACAACGGGTGCCATTGAGGTAATACTGCGACTGGCCGTCGCGCGACACGGTACGCCGCACGGAGATCTCATTAAAGGTGGCGAACTCACCCTTGATGGTGCCATCGCTGTTGTCGAACACCAGCTCGATGGTGGCCTGACCCACCGGCTTGCGTGAAGTGGAGCCATTGAAGATGACATCGGCCATGGAATCGCCACGCAGATTCTTCGCCGAGGACTCACCCATCACCCAGCGCACGGCATCAATGACGTTGGATTTTCCACAGCCGTTCGGCCCCACCACGCCGATAAGATTCGACGGCAGAGGAATCGTGGTGGGATCGACGAAGGACTTGAAGCCCGCCAGCTTTATTTTGGATAGACGCATAGGAGCGCAAGGTTACAGAAGGGCCGATTTCGCATCAAGGAATGTGCGCCAGGAATATGCGATGGTTGACGGGGCCGGATCAAGCTAACCTATGCGATGATTGACAGGGTCGGATCAAGCTAACCTACTGACTTCAATAGCTATTCCAAAGAAAAATGGCCTTTATTGTCGCTTAGAGCAGCCATTTCCCCATCAAAATGGAGTTTGTAAGCATATTCAGGCTCTCTCACTTGGTACAGTCCTGCCTCATGGTACACAGGTCTACCGGTTGCCTTGATACCCCGTTGCGCCATTATACCTTCGACATAATGTTGACTGCCGACGGCCACACCCTCACTCCGAACACCTTGGCGTTTACTCTCCTTGCTACTCAATGCTTCTTCAATCCATCGATGGTAATAGCCTTGTAATCGTGTGACATCCTTCAGACCCAATAACGATGCAAGAGTTACCCTGTCGACGATACGGTATCGCTTCGGTGGAGACTGGATCTCACAGTAACCATTCGCGAGGATGTATAACGACTTCAGCACGCACCATATTCATAGCAATATAGACAAGGCATCTAATCAAATATTCACTTGTATCGATCACTGTCGCGAAATAGCGATCTTGCCAATAAGCGCCCTTTCTCTTTTTTCGCAGGTTATATTCCTGCGTGGTTCACCCTGCAATAAGCTGCATGCTTCTGGGAATAACATCTTTACCTGTATCTTACTCGTATCTTTTATTAATAGATGGATGTGGTTAGATAGTGCCAGCCCGAAAACCCGTGAAACAAGCGACGATTTCGGGCGAGGTTAATTC
>JALTPW010000690.1 GCA_026999335.1 Chromatiales bacterium | reverse complement strand
TAGTAATTCCGCAATAACTGTCAAAGTTATGGGTATTTCTTTAAGCAACAAACAGTTATTTGCTCGCAAATGTATTCTCTGCATTCCCAGCATGGCAGTTGCCAGGAAATTGTCTGTTCTTTATTTTGGCCAAATTTCATCTAAATTGATACAAAAAAAAAGAAAAAAAGTTCACAAAGTCACTTTAAGCCAGAAAAATAAAACTCTGAAACTGTTGAATTTTGTGTACTGCCCACAACCAACATGTGTCAGATAAAGTAACACCCATTGGATGGTTATTCTACTGGATTAATCAACAAAATGGCCAGTCTCCATACAGCACCCAGCAGGCTGGCAGGCAGGCAGGCAGCCAGCCAGGCGAGACTAACACGTGTGTGTGTGTTGTGAACAAAGCAAGACACGTGAAATGCCACACCTTCAAACTTTTAATATCCATGTAAGACAAGTGACAGCGTATGTGAGCTAGCTATATATATGAGGTGCACACAACTAGAGTCATTCCACTGCTATATGCACTGTCAGGAACATATCTATGGACGGCCCGGCGAGAAAGAAAACTCAGTTCAAGAAGGGACACACACCATGGAATAAGGGTATCACACTGTCTGATGAACATGGAAGTCCACAACTGCAGTCCGTAACAGCGCAACGTGTAGTGCGGATGAATGCAGACGAGTTCCACTTGGTGACAAAGTCGAGTCCCAGCTCAGAAACAATTGCCACTCCAGACTGTGAAGGCACATCGAAATCACTACGCCTGCTTCGTCCGATCACTGGTACGACTGCATCTAAAAGCAAACCAACAACACATTCTGAACATAAAGAAGGTATGAGAATTATAGACAGCAAGAGAATGGTGGAAGTGTGGAACACAGCTTTCACATGCCACTCCAAGGCGTCTCCCGGGTGTAACCAACCTGAAATAAACATATTAAAGGAGGTGAAATGGGGGCTTTGCTGGAAAGTCACACTGCAGTGTGTCAAATGTCAATTCACTGCACCCGAACATAAACTGTATGACGAGGTGAAGACAGACAAACCTGGTCCAAATGCGGCAACAACCAATGTGGGTCTTGCAGTTGGTTTGCAAGATACCCCTGTCGGCAATACGAGGGCCCGGTTATTAATGGCGAATATGGATATCCCACCCCCGTGTAGAAGCAGTATGCAGAGAACATCATACAGAGTTTCAAGAGCTGTCACCGAACTCAATAACAGGGACATGGCAGAGAAAGTGGAGTTACTAAAAGATATTAACAGCAGGCGTGGAAATAAACGAGACGAGATTAACATTGCCATGGATGGGAGGTACAATTCAGTAACAATAACTAGTCGCAAGAAACCCGGCCAGAATGCATCGCAGGCCATAGGACTAGCCTGCGAGACAATGACAGACAGAAAGTTCATAATAAGTGCTTGTTTCCAGAATAAACTGTGTTGGACAGGAGCCTGGTTGAGAAACAAAGGTCTTAAAGTAACATGTCCTGGCGGTCACCCCGACTGTACAGCAGACTTGCCGCCATTTGCACCTCTGTCAGAGTACGAGATGGGAAAACACATCGGTACCGACCTCGGCCTGCAAGGTGTCCTAATAAGATACGTCACTACGGATGGGGATTCCAGGTCATCTGCAGGAGTGAACAGTGCTTTGAAACTTCTACATCCACTGTGGAATGTACACCGGCTAGCTGACCCCACGCACGTGGCACAATCTCAATTCCGCAAATGTTACAAAGCTCAGTTCAGTGCCGGCATGTTCCATGCGTCCACCCGGGAGAAGAAACGGGAAGTGCAGAAGGTATTCAGCCAGGATATGAAAGCCAGGTGCAGCTTAATACTTAAGGAATTAATGAAACTGCATGCCGGTGATATGAACAATGTGAAAAAGAACTTACCCAAGGTTTTGGAATCCACACTTTCTCGTTATGCAGGTGACTGTGGCATGTGTTTCCGTCACTCGGTCGTCTGCAGTGGACGAATAACCAATAACTGGTGGCACCGATCACTGTTTCTGGGTACACACAGGATTACAGACCTGAATATGGATGAAAATGACAAGGTGTTAGTAATGGAACTGTTAAAGATAAAACTCAGTCTGTCAGCTGTGGAACAAATGAAACTGTACACAGACACCCAGAAATGTGAGGCTACGAACCGTTCGTTGAGTGTATCGTTACCCAAGAATGTGAACTATCCAAGAACTATGATTGGTAGAGCCTCATCCACTATTCACAGGATAAATAATGGGCCGGGTACTTCAACCATTGCAAAATGTCAACACACTGGCGTCGAGTTGTCAGCTCGTGTGAGGCACTCACTGCATCAGATGGACAAGGAGACAGAATATCACAAACGCTATGTGAAAAGACCCCAGGTGTGTAAAAATCAACTGCTGCAGTATGGAAATAAAATAGCTGAACATCTCAAGTACAGGGAGTCACATGCACATGAACAAACTGACAATCAAAGAGGACTACTCTCCAATCACACTCAAAGGGCAGACAACCCATCTGATCATAGTTATGCACAATGAACTGTGTGACACACTTTCAGTGTAAACATTAACTTTGAGTTTCTTTTTGTGACACTTCTCCTCAGAACATCTAACTTTTCAACCCTACCGACAGTTTGAGATTGTTCAAGCAGCGTGTGCTGATGTATGTAATGTGAAATTATACATGCACCTTTCTGATGTAAATGATGTTAAAAATCAACCTGTGTTATTGTTTTGTTTTTATTTTGGAGTGAGACATAGCTCAGTCAGTGTGATGTAAATAATGTTAAAAACCAACCTTTGTTAGTGTGTATTTATTTTGGATTGATATGTAGCCCAGTCAGTGATATCAGTGGTACATGTTTTGTTCGCTCATGGTGCGGTGAGTCGTTGGACCGATCCCACCTGGTGGACCCCGTCGTGCTATTTCTTCATTCAGACCAGGGTCCCACAACTGGTTGAACAATGAAAGGCCACGGTATGTGCTATTCTGTCTGTGGAAGAGTGCATACAACAGATCACTTGCTGCCAATCGAAAACAATAGTAGCCTTCCTTCCTTCCTTCCTTCCTTCCTTCCTGTTTCTTCCTCCATTATGAATATCAACTATCAAGCATAATAATACCCAATTTGAAGCAATGATGGATGCCCAAGGGTGTAGTAATACATTGTAAATAAAGGAAATGACCTTTGACATGATCATTGACATACACTGAGCGAAATAATGCACATGTGCTTAAAGGATTTTTTT
>JALTPW010000689.1 GCA_026999335.1 Chromatiales bacterium | reverse complement strand
CCTGGCTGGCGGTGGAGGATGGCGGGCGGCGCTACCTGCTGGGTGCCGACAGCCCCGATGTCCTGCGTCAGTTAGTAGCTCGGGAGGCCAAGCGGCGTGGTTTGTCACTGTTGCTGCCGCTGCTGGATCTGCAGGATCAGCGCCAAGTGAGTTTTGCCGATGTCTGGGGCCGCTTTCGTGATCCCGTACTACAGGCCTCACAGCGTTATCGTCCGGAGGCGGTGTTGATGGGGCGGCTGCTGCGTACCGTGGGTGGTGAGTGGCTGGCGGAGTGGTGGATTGTCGAGGGTAAGGATAGTGAACGTTGGCGGGCTAATGGTGCACTGCCGGCAGAAGTGCTGGAAGAGGGGATGGCTGGTGCTGTGAGCTGGTTGGCGCAGCGTTATGCGCCGCTGGAGGGCAGCAGCGAGGCGGGCCACCTGTGGGTGACGGTGGACGCGGTGCGCAGTTTGGCCGATTTTGCCCGCGTGGAGGGCTATCTGCGATCCTTGCAGCAAGTGGCGCACGTGCGTGTCCGTCAGCTGCAGGCCGGACGGGTCGACTTCAGGTTGGCACTGCAGGGCTCGCCCAAAGGGGTTGCCCAGACCATTGCCCTCGGGCGGCTGCTGATCCCGGCTGCGTCGGGCAGCGAGTTGGCAGGGAGCGGGACGGCAGCCATTTTGCCGATTGATGGCCAGCACTATCTGCTTCGCCACTAGACCCGTGCGGCATATCCCCAATATCATTTCCGTTCTGCGTATCCTGCTGGTGATTCCGGTGGTGGTGTTGCTGCTGGATGAGCGTTACGGTGCGGCGTTGTTGCTATTTGCCATTGCTGGCATCTCCGACGGGGTGGACGGATTTCTCGCCAAGCGTTTTGCCTGGCAGTCGCGGCTGGGTTCGATCCTTGATCCGCTGGCTGACAAACTGCTGTTGGTGTGTTCGTTTCTGAGTCTCGCCTGGCTGGGGCTGATCCCCCTGGCCCTGGTGGTGGCGGTAATGCTGCGAGATCTGCTGATCGTGCTGGGGGCCATAGCCTTCCATTACCGCTACGGCCGTTTCGAGATGCAGCCCACCCGGGTTAGCAAGGTCAATACTTTCTTTCAGATCGTGCTGGTGTTGGCGGTGGTGTTTTATCATGGCGAATTTGCCCATATCCCCTGGATTGTCGAAGCCCTGGTCTTTATCGTGTGGGCCACGACGCTGATCAGCGGAGCCAATTATGTGTGGATCTGGGGCCGCCGCGCTCTGGTGACTCCGAGCGGTAGCAATAAAGGTGGAGAGGAATGAACGAATCCCGAAAATGGTTTTATCTGGCCGCACTGGCGGCCGGCGGTTATCTGCTCTACCTGCTGGCGCCGGTGCTGACGCCCTTTGTTACCGCAGCGCTGCTGGCTTACCTGGGGGATCCACTGGTCGACTGGCTGGAAAATCATGGTCTGTCGCGTACCCTGGCGGTGGTGACGGTGTTCGTGATGCTGTTGCTGTTGCTGGCCGCCTTGCCGTTGCTATTGCTGCCGGCGCTGGAGGCGCAGATCGGCAAGCTGATAGAGGCTTTGCCGCGCTATCTGGACTGGATTCAGCAGCATGCCATGCCCTGGCTGGGGGCTACTTTTGGCGTCGAGTTGCCCAGCCTGGACTGGAATACCCTGGAGCAGGCGATCCAGGCCCACTGGCGCAAGGCGGGGGGCGTGGCCGCCAGCGTGGTGCAGACGGTGTCGCAGTCCGGCCTGACGTTGCTGAGTTGGCTGGCCAACCTGGTACTGATTCCAGTGGTGGCCTTCTATCTGCTGCGTGATTGGGACATCCTCATGGCCAACATCCGCGGCCTGCTGCCGCGCCGCCTGGAGCCCACAGTGGTGGCGTTGGCGCGTGAATCTGACGAGGTGCTGGGTGCCTTTCTGCGCGGTCAGCTAATGGTGATGCTGAGCCTGGCAACGGTGTATTCACTGGGTCTGATGTGGCTGGGGCTGGATCTGGGGCTGTTGCTGGGCTTGCTGGCCGGGCTGGTGAGCTTTGTGCCCTATCTGGGATTCATACTGGGCATCGTGCTGGCCGGCGTGGCTGCCGTGATGCAGTTTCAGGATGTCATTCATCTGGTCTATGTCTTCGCCGTGTTTGCGGTCGGACAGACCCTGGAAAGTGTCCTTTTTACCCCCTATTTTGTTGGTGACAGGATCGGCTTGCACCCGGTGGCGGTGATTTTTGCCGTGATGGCCGGCGGTCAGTTGTATGGCTTTGTCGGCATCCTGCTGGCCTTGCCGGTGGCGGCGGTGGTGATGGTGTTGCTGCGTTTCGTGCATCGTCGCTACACCGAGAGCGATCTGTACGCCTCCTCCAATTGATTTCTGAACGCAGGCCCATGAGTTCCAAGCATTCCGTCAAGACGGCTTCCGTCAAGGAACAACTGCCGCTGGCCTACGCCTGGCGAGATGGACTGAATTTTGACAATTTCTGCGGCGCCGGGAACGCTGCCGTGGTGCAGAGCCTGCAGCACGGCGCGGACGGCAGCGGCGATCAGTTTATCTACCTGTGGGGCTCCCCGGGCGTGGGCAAAAGCCACCTGCTGCAAGCGACCTGCCAGTGGGCTGCGGAACAGGGTCGGGCGGTCGCCTATTTGCCATTAGCCGACTTTGTCGGCATGCCGGTCGAGGCATTGGACGGACTGGAAAACCTGGCGCTGGTGTGTCTGGACGATGTGCAGATGGTGGCGGGTGTGGCGCACTGGGAAGAGGCGTTGTTCCATCTGTACAACCGCCTGCGCGACAGTGGCGCCGTACTGCTGGCGGCGGGCGATGCCAGTCCTGCCGGGCTGGACATCGGCCTGCCGGATCTGCGTTCACGGCTGGGCTGGGGGCCGGTGTTCCGCGTGCAGGAGCCGCAGGAAGACGAAAAGATCCATGCCCTGCAGGCACGCGCCAGGGCGCGGGGTTTCGACCTGCCCGACGAAGTGGCTCGATATCTGATCCGCCGTAGTCCGCGCGACATGACCTCCTTGTTCGCCCTGCTCGATAGACTGGACCAGGCCTCACTGGCCCAGCAGCGGCGCTTGACGATTCCGTTTGTGCGCAACTTGATTTAGCGGTTTTTTTGGGGGGTAGAAATGTCGTCTGGGTTGAGCTTGCGAAACCCGGGGGAAACGGCACGATAACTCTCGGGTTTCACAGTACCCAACCCAGGCTACTTGCTTTATTTGTAGGGTGGGCACGTATTTTGTGCCCACGCGGAGCGAGATGTTCGGATTGTACGTGGGCACAGAAAACGTGCCCACC
>JALTPW010000688.1 GCA_026999335.1 Chromatiales bacterium | reverse complement strand
GCAACTATAAATGTTCAAGCTTTCCTGTGCACTTATTGGCTGAATCCGGGTCATAGAAACCTGCTGGACTTAGCGGGTCGTCGCAAGGGAAAACCATTTTGAGTCCGTTTTTTGATTGTTTGAGGCGGATATATTGGATATATTCACCGAACCACTGGCTCGGCATGATAAAACAGAAAGAGGTTTACGGTGAGGAAAGAGGTTTACGGTGAGTATGGTGAATGATATTTGTCCGGTATGTGGAATGGAAACGATGCCCGATGCACCTACGGTCGAGTACCACAGGATGTTTTTTCACTTTTGCTCGGCGCAGTGTCAAGAGACATTTCTTGCCCATCCAGAACTCTATAGCAGTAAAGCAGGAAAAGACCGCAATAAAATCCTTAAACAGCGAACGATGAATCTGGCTGAACCATTGGATGATGAGACTCGAAAATTGATCACTTCTTCTTTGCTGAACATGATGGGTGTGCAAGAGGTCACCATCGAAAAGGGCAGGGTAGGTGTTACCTACGACTTACTGCAGGTAACGGAAGAACAAATAGAGAAAATACTGGTGGAAGTTGGTGCGCAGCTGGGTGGCGGCTGGCTGGAGCGCTTACGCCGTAGCTGGGTGCGTGACAGTGAAGAAATCGAGTTGGACAACCTTGCGGCGCCACCCGCGCCACGGCGAAACCGGCCTCCGCCTGGCGCATGAACAGTCAACAGTGAAGGAGCCGGCGACACTGGCGATGAACAACCTCACCACCCTGGAGCGCGATAATGAATGAACGTAATCACTGACCATATTTCCTGAAAAAAGCCATTGACCTGTGCGCTGCACCTAGGGTCTATGCTCAGGATACAAAGAGATAAGCGGCTCGATAACATTACAGGTGAAGAACATGTTAACGGTCAGTGAATTGTCAAAAGCAGCGCAAGCGACACCGGACGCAGTACGTCACTATGTGCGTATTGGTTTATTGACGCCTTCACGCAACCCGGATAACGGTTACAAGCTTTTCAGTGACAATGACATTAAAAAAATGAAGTTCATCTGCCGGGCCAAGGGGCTCGGTTTCACCTTGAGCGATATTCAAATTATTTTCGACCACAGCAGCAGGGGACAATCACCCTGTCCACTGGTACGTGACATCATTCAACAGCGCATCAATGAAAACAGGGACAGGCTGGCCAAGTTAAATCAGCTGCAACAGCGCATGGATGAGGCATTGGAAAAGTGGAAATTGATGCCGGACGGCGAGCCCGATGGTGATGCAATCTGTTACTTGATTGAGTCGATAAACTGACGATGAAATAGCGGTTTTTCCTTCTTTTCTGCGGGAAAAGACAACAGTGAATAGACGAAGGAGGCCGAGAATGAAAACCGATCCAGTCTGTGGAATGGAGGTTAGCGAAGCGTCAGAATATTACACGGAATATACGGGCAAGACGTACTATTTTTGCAGTGAAAGCTGCCGGGATAAATTCCTCGCGTCAGCAAACCAGTATCTGCAAGAAGATACAGGCGTCAAGACGCAGAGTGGCTGCGGCTGTGGTGAGAAAAAGGCCGTGTCGCCCGGGCCGGAAACAGAGCCTCATGGTTGCTGTGGCGGCAATCATCATGAGCATCAAGTAGCAAGCGCATCAAGCAAGGCAGCGGACGATTCGGTGATATACACCTGTCCCATGCACCCTGAAATCGAACAACATGGCCCGGGCCGTTGCCCCAAGTGCGGAATGACGCTGGAGCTGCGCACATCGTAGCGGACAACGCAGAACCGTCGCCGAAGTTCGGTGGCCCGGTTGAGGTTCAACAGACCGTCTAGCAAGGGAAATCAAGACAATGTCATATAGGAATCCACTGGTTTTTTTCTGTTTGGTGCTTTTTACAACTATGCTGATGGCCGATGATTCGAAGCGCCATTTACAGATCAATGGAATGAGTGTCTATCTCGGTGTTATACCCGCACAGATTACTCAGGAACACCCCGCTATGCATGGTGGTTCCGCCAGTGGGGAACACCGTTACCACGTGCTGGTCGCCCTGTTCGACAGCAGATCCGGCAAGCGTATCACCGATGCCAGAGTCAAGGCCGCTGTCTTTCCGCTGGGTTTGGCAAGGCCCGCAAAGGAGTTGGAAGCGATGCGCGGTGAGTCGTTGAGCTATGGTAATTATTTCACCCTGCACAAACCGGAACTCTATCGCATCCGGGTTGAGATCCGGCGTGGCGACAATGGACATCTATCTGTGGCGGAGTTTGTGTTTCAGCGGCCGCTGGATTAACCAAGCAAAATAGAAGAGGGTTGATTGATGCCGGGTGAACTCGGATATGCCTATGGCATGTGGGTAGTGGCGGCCTTTAACGTCGGCATTTTCCTCTTTTTCATGCTGAGTTTTCTCAAGCCACGGGGCGGTGATGAGTGGCGCAGTATGGGAGCAGTGGCGGCCTTCCTGGTGGCACTCTTTAGCGAGATGTACGGTTTCCCCTTGACCATTTATCTACTGACCGGCTGGCTGGGTGATGCTTATCCGGTACTGCAACCTTTCAACCACAAATTCGGCCATCTCTGGGTCGTGGTATTCGGTGGTTCAACTCTGGCCTGGGCGATGGTGATGGGCTTGAGTCTGGTCTTGATGCTGATGGGCTACACGCTGCTTTCCAAGGGCTGGACGCAAATCCACGCCGCGCGCGGTGGTCTGGTCACCGATGGCATCTATGCCTACGTCCGTCACCCGCAATATGCGGGATTGTTCCTCGTCATCATTGGTTTTCTGGTGCAGTGGCCCACATTGCTCACCGTGTTGATGGCGCCTGTTTTGCTCTATGCCTATGTGCATCTGGCCAGGGTCGAAGAGCGGCGTGCCGAGGCAGAATTTGGGGAAGCCTATAACGAATACGTATGCAAGACACCGGCCTTTTTTCCACCTCTCAGTCAATGGAAAAAGTTTCTGACGGTACAGGTTCGGGATGAGGAAGCACTGTAACTGAAACCCGGGCAGGGGGAAAGACAGGGAAGGCTCAGGGGATGTTAACAATCATTTTGACAGCCCCAGTGCTCTTTGCGGTTTTCTTTTACCGCATGATGCGCCGCTACGCCAACGAGGCCACTGTGCGATGAGCGCTTGATGATGAGAGAGAGAAAATGCTGGAACATCGATGGGGAAAACGCCGCCAAGTGTCACTGGATGTTGTTGTCCGGAACCGTAACGGCTTGACCGTGCACGGCAGGATCCGGGATATCTCCAGCGAGGGTATGTTTATTCAGCTT
>JALTPW010000687.1 GCA_026999335.1 Chromatiales bacterium | reverse complement strand
TCCGTAGGGGCCGTGAATTCACGCTTAAAGTCCGACAGGTAGTAGCGTATACGCTCCTTGCCACCGGTCACCGCCAGCAGTTGGCCATACAGTTCGGGCGTCCAGTCCCAGTCCAGACCAGCATCGGCAAAGGCACGATTAAAGGCCACCCGGTGACCATCTTTTTCCGTGTCGGCGAGGGTGCCGTCCACATCGAATAACAGGGCTTTCAGTTCAGACACGTCGTTAACCTTCCTAATCGATTCAATCAACAATCCATATTTCACCAAGACCGTCCTTGGAACTTTATTGGAAAAAATAGGGACAAAGCGCCGTAGCTTAACCAAGTGGCTACGAAGATGCACCCCTGCTGCGATTCAAGCCGGGCGGTTTTTTGTCGATGAAAGGGCTTCTGCGCGGGGCGAACGGCAAGCGATAAAATTTGCGTCACCGTGACATCTCTGATATAAGATGCGCCCTGATTTTCGGCACCTGCAATTAGGAGCACAGTCTAATGACTGTTAAAAAGAAGGCTAAGGCCAAAGCAACGGACGACCTGGGTTATACCAACTTTACGCCCTACGAAGAAAGTAAGGGCGAGGAGTACATGAATCCCGAGCAGGTCAAACACTTTCGCGCCATTCTGGATGGGTGGAAGCAGCAACTGATGGGCAAGGTGGACGAGACCGTTCACCACATGCAGGACGATGCAGCCAATTTCCCGGATCCCAACGACCGGGCCAGTCAGGAATCCGAGTTCGCCATGGAGCTGCGCACCCGCGACCGCGAGCGCAAACTGATCAAAAAGATCGATGAATCGTTGACCAACCTGAACAACGATGACTACGGCTACTGCGAGTCCTGTGGTATCGAGATCGGCATCCGCCGTCTCGAAGCACGACCGACGGCCACCCAATGCATCGATTGCAAGACCCTCAACGAAATCCGCGAAAAACAGTTCGGCAAATAAGCCAGCAGTCTCTGCTCTTCCCGCTTGAAAAAGATAACCCGTAGCGGCCGCAATGGCCGCTACGGGTCTTGTTGTTGCCCGCCTGTCCCTACGAAATGCTGTCAGTTCATATTGTCGTTCACTTCGGTGACACGCAGCTTGTTGCTGCGGGCGAAATCACGCACATATTGGTAGGCCGTCGGGTTTTCCTCCGCCAGTGAACCCTCCACCCGCAGACACTTCTGCCCGTTGATGAAACAGGGCTGCACGCCGTCGGCGTAGCGCAACCGGTGATCCGGCCCAAAGGATGCCAGCGCCGTCGACAGACGCTCCACCCAGTCACTGGGGCGAAACTTGCGCCCGTCTTCCATGATGCCTTCGATTATCCAACTTGTGATCATTGATTCATTACCCGTATCGTTAAATGCTCTATGCGCTGCATCGTCCAGGCCTTGAAAAGCTTTACGGTAAAACCGGTTAAAATGACCGCATGGATCTCGCCGCAAACACACCGTCCACGAAAAACCCGTCCGCAATCTGTCGCGGGCGCTTCGCCCCTTCCCCCAGCGGCCCGCTCCATTTCGGCTCACTGGTGGCGGCACTCGGCAGTTTTTTGTCCGTACGTGCGCAGGGGGGAGCATGGCTGCTACGAATTGATGACATCGATCCACCGCGAAATGTTCCCGGTGCAGCAGATGACATTTTGCGAACCCTGGAAAATTACCAGCTGTTCTGGGACGGCCCGGTGTTCTATCAAAGCCAGCGCTTCGAGGCCTACGCCGCTGCTCTGACACAGCTGGCCACCGCCGGCCACAGCTACCCCTGCGGCTGCACCCGCCGGGAGATCAGCGCCGTCAGCCCCAACCACCGCTATCCCGGCACCTGCCGCAACGGCCTGCCCCCGGGCCGCCAGGCGCGTTCGCTACGCGTGTACTGTGGCGGACAAACGCTCTGCTTTACCGATGCTCTGCAAGGCCATCAATGCCGACAGCTGGACGGCGATGTCGGCGACTTCATCGTACGCCGCGCCGATGGCTTCTATGCCTACCACCTTGCCACAGCACTGGACGACGCCTTTCAACAGATCACCGAGGTGGTACGCGGCGCGGATCTGCTCGATGCCACCTTTCCCCAGTTGTATCTGCAACAGCTGTTGGAGCTGCCTCGACCCACGTATCTGCACCTGCCGATTGCCGTCACCGCCGCGGGCAAAAAACTCAGTAAGCAGGCCCACGCCCGCGCCATCAACGACAGCCCGCCCGGCGCAGCACTGGGCCGGGCCCTCACTTTCCTCGGCCAGCCGCCGCCGGAAGAGCTACAGGGCGCCGCACCCGGCGAACTGCTGGACTGGGCCATCGCCCACTGGCAACCCACGTGCCTGCCTCGCAGCAAAACCATCACCACCGCCGCCGACGAGACAGGGGCCTAAGAGTCCGAGAACATTAAGAGCCGACTATGGAAAAGCCATTTTGGCCCACTTCCCCGCCCATTTTCGTCAAAATGGCGCACGATGTAGTGTGCGCCATGCGCACAAATTGGATAGGCGCTGTCCGATGAATCCCCTATCCCTGTAGCAGGCTGAATAATGACGAATAATGACAATGATTCAGCTTAAAATTTTTGCTTCCAACAACCTCGGTATTGGTGCAGCACGGACTGCCTGCTACCATCGGCCGCTCAACCACTCCATCCACTGTCACCGCAACCAAGAGGCGTCATGGACAAGCACCTGCAATCGACCCTGCACGAAAACCGTACTTTCCCACCCAGCGACGATTTTTCCGCCCGTGCCCACATCAAAAACCGCGAGGAACTGGATGCCCTGCGCGCCAAGGCCGAAGCCGACCACGAAGGCTTTTGGACCGGGCTGGCGCGCGAGGAACTCGATTGGCAGACAGATTTCACCCAGACCCTCGACGAAAGTAATGCCCCCCACTACCAGTGGTTCAGCGACGGCAAACTGAACATTTCCTACAACTGCCTCGACCGTCATCTGGCCGAACACGGCGACAAGACGGCATTGATCTTCGAAGGCGAACAGGGCGACACCCGTCGTATCAGCTACCGCGAACTGCACCGCGAGGTGTGCCGGTTCGCCAACGGCCTGAAATCACTCGGCGTGACGGCCGGCGACCGGGTGATTCTTTACATGCCCATGACGCCGGAGGCGGTCATCGCCATGCAGGCCTGCGCGCGCATCGGCGCCACCCACTCGGTGGTGTTCGGTGGCTTTTCTGCCGAATCGCTGAAGGATCGTATCGAGAACGCCGGTGCGAAGGTCGTGATCACCGCCGACGGTGGTCATCGCGGCGGTAAGGTGGTGGCCC
>JALTPW010000686.1 GCA_026999335.1 Chromatiales bacterium | reverse complement strand
AGAAAGACCGCCGCCAGCACCGCCAGCACGCCCCACCAAACACGGCCCTCGAACAAGATGTCTGCGGCAAAAATACTCAGCAGCCCGCACAGACCCAGGGCCATGCCCAGCAGTTTGCCCGGCGTCAGGCTTTTTTCTTGTAACCACACGGCCGCAATCAACGCCGTCACCAGCGGGTTCAGCCCAAACAGCACAGCGATCAAGCCCGACGGCATGAATTGCGCACCCCAGTAAACGCTGAGCATGCCGCCATAGATACCCAGCCCGGCGGCCATATAGGTCCGTCGCGCCTCGCGATGCCAGGGCAGGCCCGGCTTGAACAGTTGCAACAAAATCGCGCACACCAGTGCACCCAGTGCCATGCGCCCGGTAATACCAAACAGATAACCCCAGCCTTCGCTGCTCCATTGAATCGCCAGTGGGGTGGTGGCCCAGATCAGGATCACCCCCAGGTATGCCGCTGGCACAGACATGTCTTTTCTCCTCTTGTTGTGCCGGATTGGATACGCCAAAATTCCACCACTCCGAAAACGACAAAGGCCGCAGATGTTTCCAGTCTGCGGCCTTTGTTGAATTCGGAATGTGCGAGTAATAATTACTGCCGATGAATTCTCCCTGACACGCGGACGGGCGATAGCTTGGCTGCCCAGCGGGACATCCAGACAATCTTGGTTCGGTGCAGTGCATTATGAGAAATCATGGATTTGAGTGTGCCCCCCAGGCCAGAGGCTGTCAACCGGGATGAATTAAAAACAAGACGAAATTACTATTCACCACGGAGAACACATGCAAACCCGTGATGGAATCAATGCCGATGAAGACAAAGTATGGATTTGTGCACTCAGCCAGTTTTTTTCCCGTCATTGGGTATTTCCAAAGGCATCGTGTGCACAGCACACGCTACGGTCAGGTGTAGTGTGCGCCATGCGTACAAGATGGATATCCCATTCCCCCCGTGGTGAACTGAGTCACAACGGGAAAATCATTTTCAGTCGCGGCAATAAAACGGCATTTGCATAACTATTCGGCATTACCATCGCAAGTTCAGTGACAGCCCCAAATAGGCTGTCCGTTGTCTCTGCCCATTGGCCAATAGCGCAGGACTGACCGGCCCAGCAGCGGACGAAACAGTCCCGGGCGCCATCGTCTGGATCCTTATCCGCGTATCAACGCCGAGCAGGCGATCCACCTGATGATTGATGGCGCCGAACGGGTCGGTTAGTACCAGGAGGGTCTTGTCGCCCCAGCCCAGTGCACCACGGCGTTGTTTGATGCCATCACGCACGCTTTCGAAGTACATGCCCAGCAGCGAACCCAGGGTCGGTGTAAAAATGAGATCCTGAATCGAGGCCGGTTCAAAAAAGGCCTCGGCGCCAAATTCATACAGCGCGGAATGCAGCGCGGAAAACCAGAAGGCCCCGGTACGGCTCAAGCCCCTTTCCCGGCCGCGTATATAGTATGTCGCACCCCAGTAGGGATGCAGGACATAGTTGATATAGAAATCGTCGCCGTCCCATACGGGCCCCGTAACGTGCTCACGCCACCGTTTCAGCTGATTGGTTTCTTTTTCACTGTCCGACCAACCCGAAAATTCATCCGGCAACACATAGATGACACCAATGGCCGCCCACTGCAGGCCCAAAAAATAATAGGTGTCCCGCCTCAGACCCGGCCAGTCCGGCTCAGTCTGACGGGGGGCGGCCAGCGACCAGGGCATATACTGTGCCGGCGAGGCACTTGAGGTCGGCTGTCCAGCATCTTCGGCAACGGCCAGCAAAACACCCGGCGACGCGCTGATCTGCAACCCGTCGTCCGTATGGAAAACACTGAGCAATGGTCGCAGCGGGCTCTCGTCGACTTCACGCCCCCAGGACAGCAGTGGCACTGACAATAACAATAGGGTGGAAAAAACGCGCATGATCATGGGTGTATTGAATCCTGCACGGGCAAGCGTATAAAGGTGTCCCGGTAATGTCTCAGTTCATTGATGGAATCACGGATATCCTCCATGGCCAGATGGCTGGAGTCCTTTTTAAACCCCTTGTAGACCTCTGGCGACCAACGCCGCGCCAGCTCTTTCAATGTACTCACATCCAGATTCCGGTAGTGGAAAAACGCCTCCAGCGTCGGCATGCAGCGGGCCATGAAACGACGATCCTGACAGATGCTGTTGCCGCACATGGGCGATTTCCCCGCCGGCACGTACTGTTGCAGAAAGGCGAGGGTCCGGCGCTCGGCCTCAGCCTCGTCGATGCGACTGTTCTTCACCCGCTCCACCAGACCCGAGCCGCTGTGTTGTTGGGTATTCCACTCGTCCATGCCGGCCAGCACTGCATCGCTTTGATGAATCGCCAGCATCGGGCCTTCGGCGAGAATATTCAGCCCACTGTCGGTGACAATCGTCGCGATTTCGATGATGACATCGTTCTGCGTATCCAGTCCGGTCATCTCCAGATCGATCCAGACGAGATTATTGGCATCCTGACTCATACAACCGGCCCCCTGCGATTCAAAGGCGCAGATAATAACAAAAGCGCACACAAATCGCCTTCCTGTCACCACGGCAATCGACTAAACTGGGGCTCTATGTGCGTTTATGTGCAATAATCACACAAAACCACCAAAGAAAAACCCTGCAGAATGAACATCCCCACGAGAAAGGCCTGTGACCAGCATCTTGTCGACGCCCGGCTCATGCAGGCCTTCGTCACTGCCGACACCGGTTTCAAGCCCCGGAATCAGGACGCCGTGATCCCCTGTTTGGATCGGGATTTCTACACATTCCCCGACACTCCGTGATCCCCTGCCCGCTTCACCACGCACCTGCGTTGGCGCATGGCCAAGCGTAAGCTGAACCGCCGCCAGGCTTGGCGGGCGGAAAAAATCCAGCAGGAACGCCGCACCCGCGCCGAAAAAAAGACCACAAAGCTCAGTCAGCAGTTGGCAGGCAGCGAACTCGGCCCGGAACAGCCGGGACGCGTCATCACCCGCTACGGCGCCAGCGTCGATCTGGAGGCCAGCGATGGTCGCAACCACCGCTGCCTGCTGCGCCAGAACCTGCCCTCGCTGGTCTGCGGCGACCGTGTCATCTGGCAGGCAGCCAGCACGGGTAACGGCATAGTGGTGGCCATGGAACCACGCAAGACCCTGCTGGAACGCCCCAACGCCGACGGCCACCTGAAACCGGTAGCCGCCAACATCGACCAGATCCTGGTGGTGGCCGCACCGCTGCCGGCATTGGATCTGGGTCTCATCGATCGCTACCTGG
>JALTPW010000685.1 GCA_026999335.1 Chromatiales bacterium | reverse complement strand
CCTTGCGGTTGTCTTCGCGGTTGAGGCGGTTGAGGCGCAGGAACACGTCACCCATCACCTCGCGCACGATGGCCTGGTCGGCGGGCTTGAGCTTTTCGAAGGCGCGGCGCTTGACCACGATGGTGCCGGTGACATACAACAATGGTGTATCGGTGAGGTATTTTACCCGCGTGTGCCACTGCAGGGCGATGGCGCCGACCGGAGTGGTGGCGACGGTGTCGATGAGACCGGTCTGTAAGGCGGTGAGTACGTCGGTCATGGCCAGCTGGATGGTGGAGATGCCGAACTGGGCGAAGGATTCCTGGTTGATACGATCACCCTCGGGGATCCAGATCTTACGCGCCGCGAGGTCGGAGGTGGCGGTCACCGGGGCGCGTGACAACAGATAGGCGAAACCGCCCTCGCTGATACCGAAGCTGACGTAGCCCTTGTCGTACAGACCCTGGATGATGCTGGCGTCCATCTTGCCACGTACGTAGTCCACTTCGGCATAGTCGCGGAAGGTGAAAGGCAGGGAGTAGATCTGCGAGCTGGGATAGATCTTGCTCAGACTGCCGCCGGTGAGCGCGGCGCCGTGCAACTGGCCGACCTTGATCTTGCGCAGCACGCTGTTGTCGTTACCCATTACGCCGCCAGGATAGAAACGGATCTTGACCCGTCCATCGGTGCGTTTCTTGATGTCTGCCGCGCCCTGGCGCAGTTGCTTCATCCAGTTGGTGCCGTCGGGGATGGCGGTGGCGATTTTCAGGGTGGTGGCTGCGGCGGACAGCGGTAATATCAGGGCCAGTATCAGGGCTGACAGCAGGCCGGGGCGGAACAGGGTTTTCATTGCATCACTCCATGAAATAGTCGGCGGACGAGGCCAGCAGCTCGCGGGCCTCGCGCTGCGCCAGGACGTTGCTCAGGGTCAGACCGGGGATGTGCGGATCGCTGGCGATGACCTCGTTGAGCAGGCGGTCGTGTAATGCCTGCTCATAGGTCAGGCGCGCGTAGTAGCGTGCGTAAGCCACCTTGGCGGCAAGGTTGTGGCCACGGGAAAGCGCGATGGCACGCTCGAAATGGTTGCGGCCCTGCTCCGGGTTACCACCTAGGCTGGGTGGCCGCAGGCTGCGCAGAATGCCCAGATAATAATGTGCCTGACCCTGTTCATAGCCCTCGTCGAGGCTCAGTACCCGATCCAGCATGGCCTCCACCTTGGGCAGATCGGCAATGGCGGCCCAGTCCTCACTGCGCTGCTGGATCCACAGCAGCCAGGCGGTGGCGGCGGTGAACAGGGGGGCGACCCTGTCGTCAGCAAGCCCTTCGAGCAGGGGCAGCAGGGCCTCGTGAGACCGTGTTACGATGCCGCAGGTGTCCGCTGCGCTCTTGCACAGCGCGTGCAGGGCATAACCGCGCGCCTTGTCGGTCATACGCAGGGCACGCGCGGGGTCGTCGACGAACATGGCGGCATAAGCGACATTGAGTTTGGCGCCGGCCATCAGCAGGCCCGTGTCGTCGGGACTGCCTGCGATCATACCGTCGACCATCAGCAGAAAGGCCGGTGCACCATCGCGCACGGTCTGCGGGTCGTCTTGATCGACGATCGCCTGCGAGAGGCCGTCGGACATGCCGTCAGCGATCATGGAGGCACAACCACTCAGCAACAACAGGGCCAGGCTCAGGAGCAGTGCTCGCAAGCTGAAGGTCGGTAAGTCAGGGTGGCGGCCGGTGTGGGGCATCGGTGGTTTCAGTGATGGTTGGCGGGGTTCATTATTATCTATTGTGCCGCAGAATCCTACAGGCGCTCCATCAGGTAGCCCATACAGTCCTGGCGGATGATGTCCAGATCCAGGGTGAACATGGAGGGCATCACTGCGCGCGTGATACGCAGACGACCGTCTGCGATGTATAAATAGTGCTCGGAGACGTCGGTGCCGGTTTCGTCCACCACCTGTAAGGGTAGTGGGTCATGATCCCTGTGCACCCGGCCAATGGATGTGCCAGCGGGCAGCTCACGGAAATTGAGACGGTCGAGATCGGGCGGGAAAGTGATGTCCCAGTGGCCGGGCTGGTCAGCGGCGGCGAAGCCAGCGCTGGCCTCGTTACGCAGGGTGATGGTGGCAACGGTGTGAAACAGGTTCATGGCGTGTGCGTCCACCGGCGTGTCCGGCAGCACATCGAGATGCAGGCAGGTATCGATGAAATCGCGTGCATGGTCGGCGCCGAAGGGCTGCTCCGGCTTGCCGCATTCCACGGTGATGGCCGGACACAGTTCGGCAAAGGCCAGCGACTGCACACCGGTGGGACGGATGAAGTAAACCACGGTGCGCGAGAACAGTGTCGCCAGGTGAAAGAAGCGCGGCTCGAGACGATTGATGCAACCGTAGTGCGGGTTGAGGCCGGTATTGTTGTGGATGTCGATACTGGCGAACACGTTGCGAGTACGCATTTCGTCGACCACCTGTCGCATCATGCGGTGTTCGGGTTGCTCATCGGCGCTGTCTGCGCAAAGCCACACGCGATTGTAGTCGGGTTGGCCGTCGAGACGGCGTCTACTCTGCGCAGCGGCGCTGATGTTGCCGAAGAATACCGAGAGTGCGCGTGGCAGTTTGTGTTCGCCATACTTGCGCAGCAGTCCCTGGATTGCCGTCAGCCCGGTGGTTTCATTGCCGTGTAGCAGCACCGAGACAAACAATGGTGCCGTGCGCTGACCCGGCAGATGCAGCAGGGTTGGCCCGGGCAGGATGCGGTGCAAATCGCGGGCCTCGCCATCGAGCAGGCCGTCGGGGAGTCGGTCGAGAATCGTCAGCATGGCAAGGCTATTGACTCAAAGTCCGCAGTGTAACCCGGAATAAACTACCACCTACTAAAGTAGGTGGGTTAGCGCATTCGGTGCTGATGGCTAAAGTCATCAACCTCGCACCGTCATCAGCGCGCATGCGTCAACACATGAACATCAAAGTCACCGTCTAAAGACGGTGGTTTTGACCAAGTTAATGAAAATAAAGGGCGCAACCTGCTGTTAGCTGCGGAAGGTGTCGTGGTTCTGCCCGGAGAAAGAGAAGGTGCCGTTGCCATGCCGCGCTGCTTCCAGACCCATGTGAATGGGGGAAACATCCAAGCCCCCTTTCAGGAAGGCCGGGGCACATTCAAAAA
This sequence comes from Chromatiales bacterium, assembly GCA_026999335.1. Classification (GTDB taxonomy): domain Bacteria; phylum Pseudomonadota; class Gammaproteobacteria; order SZUA-152; family SZUA-152; genus DRQN01. The sequence goes on along the minus strand of JALTPW010000685.1, from coordinate 135 downwards.
CTGCGTAGCCTCGTTCCTCGAGCCAGGAGACAGCGCCCACCTCATCGCCCCACAGGTGCACCACGGCGGTGTCAATTTTCCCTACCATTCACTGTCTTCCGGCGGATGCCGTGGGGCGTGCTGGCCCGAGGCACG
>JALTPW010000684.1 GCA_026999335.1 Chromatiales bacterium | reverse complement strand
CACCTCTTCCAGCATCCGGGCCAGATCCACCGACTTCTGCGACTGACTGGCCATACGCCCCTTACGCAACTGAGCAAGCAGACGATTCATTTTTTGCACCGAGTTGTCCACGGTGGCGAAGGCATCCTCGACGAAGGACGGATTGTCACGGTGTCGCTCGGCATTGCTGACCACCAGTGACAACTGTGCCACCAGGTTTTTCAGATCGTGCACCACATACGCTGAGAGGCGATTGAAGGCCTCGAACTGGCGAGCATCGACCAGGGCCTCATTGGCCGCCAGCAGGGCCAGATAGCTGGCAGACTGCCGCCCGGTGGTCACCAGCAGATCACGCACCTCCCAGTTGACCTGCAAGGACGTGCGCGGACGCGCAAGCACAATGAAGCCATGCAGTTCCGACATATTGAACAGGGGCACCAACAGCCAGGCGTCGGGCAGCGTCTGCAACCAGTCGGGCAGTGTCAGCTCCGCGTATGACTCAGGCTCTCGCACCATCTGATCCAGCTCAATAATCCAGCCGTGCTCGCAAAGAAAACGCACAAGCGACTCATTCCCGGTTACACGCTCCCGGGATTCCGGCATGTTCCAACTGGCGGTAGGCTGCAAAACACCCCCTTCCCGCTGCTGCCAAAGCAGACCACCAGGACTCTCGACGATCTGCGCCATGGCCTTGATCACCCGCAGACGCAGGTCATGATCGAGTTCCGCCGAGGACAGGGTATCAATGAAACGCAACCACTCCTCGCGGTAATCGTAACGATAGTTGAAGAAGTGCTTGCTGAGAAAGACGCGCAGCCGGGCCCGCATCTGCCCGGAAAACAGTAAAATTATCAATAGCATGCCGGCGGCAAAGAAAAACACCAGCTGCGCCAGCCCGCCCCACTCGCCGCCATAGCGCTGGATGAAATAACCGCCGGCCGCCATGGCCAGCAAATAGATCCCCGCCCCCAACAGACTGGCGCTATGAAACACAAAGCTGCGTGAGACAAAGACATCCAGCGACCACTGCGGGTTGCGCGCCGCCGAAACAATGATCAGAGGCACCACAATGGCGTTGATATAGCCTCGGGCCGTCCAGATCGCCGGCGAGATATCACGCAGCAAAAAGGCATTGGAATAGAGATAAAAATCGAAGGCAAACAGGCCGCCCAAGCCCAGGCACAGGTATTTGATCGCCCAGCGCTCGGCCAGTGGCGTGTTGCGAAACAACTGCTCCACCAGCACCAGGCCAAGCAGAGAAAACACCAGGAAAGAGAAAATACGCAGATCGAAGCCCAAACGCGGCGACACATCAACTTCACCACTGAAAACCAGCCCCAGCACCAGGGTCATGATCAGGCCGAACACCACCACCACTGCGGCCACCGCACGCAAAAAACGACGCGGCGAATCGGCGTGGCCATGGCCGAGGATCGCCAGCAGAAACCACAGCCAGAAAACACCGCGCAACAATTCGGCCGCAACCACAATCAGCGACGAGGGATAAAGTTCGCTGGCATAATAGGCGGCCACGGCGGCCCACAGGGTCGTGGCAGAAGAAGCCGCCAGCAGCAAGCCGCCCTCGCGCCGCCCGCGCCAAGCCGTCGCCAGCAACAGGGTCAACACGAGAAAACCTAAAGCAGCAGCGGAATAACCGATAAACATCAAGCGATCCATAACTTGACCCCTCGACAGCAACCCACTGGCAAAAGAAACATCAGCGCCCGCCCTTGCCCCACGTCACCTCATGCGCAGTCTGCAATATGATCACCAGATCCAGAAACAGACTGTAGTTCTTGATGTAATACAGGTCGTACTGAAGCTTTTCCATGGAATCCTTTTCCGAGGCGCCATAGGGATAACAGACCTGCGCCCAGCCCGTAATGCCCGGCTTGACCCGATGGCGCTCGGAATAATAGGGGATCTGCTCCGACAACTGGGTGACAAATTCCGGGCGTTCAGGGCGTGGCCCGACAAAGCTCATATCACCGCGCAACACATTGAATATCTGCGGCAGTTCATCCAGGCGCACCTTGCGAATAAAGGCGCCGACCCGCGTCACACGGCTATCATTTTTTGTTGCCCATTGCGCGCCGCCTTTTTCGGCATCGACACGCATACTGCGAAACTTGATGACATGAAACAGCTTCCAGTGCTGACCGACCCGCACCTGTTTGTAAAATACAGGGCCGCGTCCGCCGCTTTCCATGACAATTGCCATCGCCACCAAGAGCATAAAGGGCCAGGTTATCATCAGCAGTGTCAGGCTGATCAGAATGTCGAAAAAGCGCTTCCTGTATTCCCCCTGGGTAAAACCGTCGGAAAAGATCATCCAGCTTGGATTGAGGATATCGAGCTTGATCTTGCCGGTTTCCCGTTCAAAAAATCCCTGCAGGTCAATGACATCGACCCCACTCATCTTGCAGTCCAGCAATTCATGAACCGGAAAGGTCTTGCGCCGCCGTTCACCCACCGCCACCACGATCTCATCCGCCTGCAACTCTTTGGCCAGCGTCAGCAGAGGTACATCGGGTCTCAACACCAGGCCTTCATCAACGACATCGTGTTCGCCGCGGACATGCACATAACCCACCACGGAAAAACCCTGCTGATCCACGCGCCGTCGCAAATGACGCGGAATCTGCGCGGCCTTCTCGCCGGCACCCAATATCAGGATGCGGCGTTTCAACATATCCTGATTCAAGGTCTTGATAAAGATGACACGAACCGTGAGCACCAGCCCGGCTGCAACAAGAATAATGACCGCCAGCACCCCTCGCTCCACGGCCAGAAACGGAACCACATAGTAAATCATACTGATGGCGACGGCGCCGCCAATCAGCGCGGTAACAATGCGTAACAGCATGCCCGCCATGGCGAAACGGAAGCGGCGCTGGTACAAACCCATCGCCACCATGGCCAGCATCATCACCAGGGCAAAGGCTAATTCCTTTGTCCACAGGGACAGGCCACCAATATCAACCGTTCCGGCGGCAAAATAACGGCTATACACGAGAGCGCCAAGATGGACGGAAGCCGCAAACAGCACGAACTCCACCACCCCGAGAACCAGAAAAGGCACAGGAATATATTGTCGAAAAACCCTAACCACTAACGCGTAACATCCTTAATTCTGTAGGGGGGGAGGGTTGACAGGCATCGTGCCTGCCAGGTAGAAGGCGCATCATCCGATCCACTACCGAAGAATACGCCGACGTGGATTGTATAGACTTTCCCGCACCTAAGCCAGCCTACCCTGTGCAAATACTGGCGGAGAGGCAAATCCACCCGGGGAA
>JALTPW010000683.1 GCA_026999335.1 Chromatiales bacterium | reverse complement strand
CGCAAGCAATACACACGCCTGATTCAGATACGCAACCGGAACCGCTCATGAAACATCCATCTCCAGTTACCCAATTAGCCATCCCACCACGTCAGCAAGGTGCGGTACTGATTACCTCGCTCATATTCCTGACCGTCCTGACCCTGATCGGCGTGGTCAGCATGCAATCCACATCCATGGATTATCAAATGAGTACCAATGCGGTACTCCGGGATCGCGCCTTCTATTTTTCGGAAAATGGCCGAGAAACCATGGGCAGCGTGATTGACGACCATCTCTTCGACCGCGGCTGGAGCACTAACGTCATCCTGCCGACGGGCCTCGCCATCGCCGATACCAGCAAGGATCTGTACAACGGCAACGACACGGGCGAAAGCCTTGCCACTGCCACCAGCCTGACGGTTGACGCAACCCATCGACTGGACGGCAATGGCGACGGTGATTTCACCGACGGAGAAGACAGCAATTCGCAAATCATCGTCTACAAGACCCAGACCCAATGGGCAGCCGGTGCGGGAACCGCCATGGCGGCCGGCTATGAGGGCCTGGGCAAGGCAGCCGCCGCCGGCGGCGTACACGTCTTTTTTGAACTACGCAGCCGTGGAACGTCCGTTGCCGGTGCGCAAGCCACCACCGCAGCGGAATACCGCGCAATACTGAAAAACTAGAGGTGCAGCATGGATACACAACGCATTAACAAGCCCCTCAAGGGCCGGAAAATCGCGCCAATAACACAGCGACGCTCTTTACCCCAATGCCTCGTCGGCTTCGCGCTCGCCGTCAGCCTCTGGCCAGCGGCCTTTGCCGCACCACCGACGACCGCGGACTATCAGGCGGTGCCGCCGTTCATTGCCGAAAACTCCGGCAAACCCAATGTCATCATTGCCCTCGACATCTCCGGCAGCATGAAGGCCGTTGCCTATCGTGACACCGCTGCCGGCGGCTGGCAGACCGGACTGCACGATGATTTCAAACCCACAACGGCTTATTTCGGCTATTTTGACAGTATTAAAAATTACCGCTACGACGCCAGCCTGGGTTTCTTCGTCGAAGATGCAAACGGCGACTGGAACGGCAATTTTCTCAACTGGATGGCCATGCGACGCATGGATATCGTGCGTCAGGTACTGGTTGGCGGCAAAGTGCGTAATCGTGCCGGCGAGGTGTTCGGTGGCACTACCTACTATGTGGTACAGGGACAAAACGAGCCCTACGATTACACCTTCCGCAAGGCCTACAGTGACGGCTCCGCCTACACGCCCTTTCCTGATAATCAGGAATTCATCATGGACAGCGGCATAATTAAGCCCGTCACGGCGAATGGCACCTTCGCTGTGCCACTGGACTCGAACATAGAAGTCGGCCGCGTCACCATGGACTGGCAGTACAAAAACAATGACCCCGCCAGAAACGATCTCGCTAACTGGAAAAGCATTGCTTTCAGCAATACCTATACGGAGCCTGTCGTCGTCGCCGCCAGTGTATCCTACAACGGCGGCGACCCAGTTCTGGCGCGCGTCGCCGACGTCACCACGACCGGTTTCAAGGTTCGTTTGCAAGAGTGGGACTCCAAGGATGGCAAACACACCACGGAAAATATTTTCTACATCGTTGCCGAAAAGGGCCACCACCACATAGATACCGACAGTGGCAGTATCGATTTTGATGCTGGCAAGGTTCCCACCAGCACCATGGCGGGGAGTAGTTTTGACTCGATCAGTTATTACAGCAGCTTTAGCACCCCTCCCATCGTTTTCTCCGGCGTCAGCTCCTTTAACGACGTCGCCTCAGTCACCACCCGCAAGCGCAACATCACGGCAGCAACCTTTGAGGTGGCGCTGCAAGAGGAAGAGGCTGCAGACCAGGTTCATGGCATGGAGGAAATCCACTATATCGCTATCGAAAAAGGCCGCGGCATCACAGATCTCGGCGACATTCCCTTCGAGATATCCACTACCGGAACCGTCGTCACACAAGCCTGGCATATACAAAATTTTGCGACCACATTTTCCAGCAAACCCCTGGTCGTCATGGACATGCAGACATTCAATGACTCCGACCCGGCCAACGTCCGCAGCAGTAACGCCGTTTTATCCACCACCGCCATCGACCTGCAGATCGACGAAGAAAAATCTACTAATAGCAACGTCAATCACGCAGCGGAAAACGTCGGCTACATAGCCGTGCCGGTTCCCGGTTTCAATATCCAGCTCGGTCTGACGGCAGAGCCCACCGGCATCGTGCAAGACAACTCCGGTGGCATGCGCTTCGGCATGGCGGTTTATAACTACGACCATACCCTGAGTCCGACCCGTGTCTATACCGGTAACAAGGTGGATGGTGGCACCTTCCATCCCTGCTATCCCGATGTCTCACTACCCACAGCCTCCCGCACCAATTACGATATTTGCCGGGAGACCCACGTCAAGTCCCCGCTGTCGAACATCGTCGATGTCATCGAGGATCATCCGCTGATCTGGGGCACCACTCCCATCGCCGAAACGCTGTATGACATTTATGGTTATGTGCAGCAGAGAGACTTTGCCAAAAATGGCCATACCCAGTGGTACGACAACGGCACCGAAAACGCCACGCAGATGAATTCCTACGAGATCAGCAACGACTGGGATCCGTACTATTACGATGAATACAGCGCCAAACTGAAGTGCGCCAAGACCTTCGTGCTGCACTTCAATGACGGCGCGCCCTACGCAGACTGGGAAGGTGGAACCCCGGCGGATCCAACCGTCGACAGCGATGGCGTCGGCAGCACCGGCCAAAATGAACAGCTGGACGACCTCGCTCTGGAGTTGCGCAAGAATGACTGCCGAACCGACATTGGCGGCCATCAGGAAATCATCAGCTATTATGTCTACGCGGCCCTGGGTGAGGGAGAGGTCAACAATGACTCCACACGCCGCATGCGTGAGGCGGCCGCCAATGGGGGTTTCGTCGATGCCGACGGCGACAATGAACCCGACCCGGCCCATCCCGCGAACTTCAAAACCTACTACCAGACCTATCTCGACGGTGGCAGCTGTACGGCCAATGAGTGGGACGCCAATGGCGACTGCAACCCGGACACCTTCTATCTCGCCAACGACGGTTACCAGCTGGTGGCCGAATTGACCGCGGCATTCCAGTCCATCGCACGGCGTGCCTCGGCGGGTGGTGCGGCCTCGGTTATTTCCGCCTCCGCAAGCGGTGAAGGTGCGATCTATCAAGCCAGTTTTCAGACCACCATGTCCGATGGCGCCTATCAGGTCGCCTGGACCGGC
>JALTPW010000682.1 GCA_026999335.1 Chromatiales bacterium | reverse complement strand
TAATTCTGCATAAGTCTAAGAAATCTTAAAAGGAGGTGTGTAGCATGAGCTACGAGGAGCTGTTTCAGGACGTCAAGGGTGTGGAGGCTCAGCCTCCAATCATCCCGCAGGACGACTACAACGCAGTCGTCTCCTCAGTCACCATTGACACCGTAGAGACTCAGGACGGAGAGACCAGAGAGGTCATCCGAGCCCACCTAACCTTCCAGAACAATCCTGGAAGAATGCTTACTGACGGAGTCACACCTGTGGACGGACAGACAGCCGAATACACAATCTTCATCCCAAACGAGGCTGATAAGTCCAGACCTGCGAAATACGGAAGAGGCTCAATGTATGATGTCTCACTCAGGAGAATCCGCTACTTCCTGGAAGCCTGCGGAGTCAATCCAGAACAGTGTGCCGACCTCTCAGAAGCCCTCAACGCCTGTGCTGGGGCAACTGTTATAGTCAGAGTCGGAACAAGGACAAGTCAGGAAGGCATAATTTATGACCAGATTGTAGGAGTCAGGAAGTGAGACTCTCTCACCTGCCCATCTGGAGGAGACCGCTGTCTCCTCCAGCTTTTTCAAAACCAAAAAGACAGAGTTCAAAGAAGAAATCTGCGAAGCAGGAGCCTGATTGGAACCAGATCATTTCAGAGGTTATGCGGATAAAAGAGGAAGTGGAGAAGGAGGCTCGGAAGCATGAAAATAATAGAACTGAATCCAGACAAGATCATAGTCAAGGAGAGAATAAGGGAGGAGTTTTCTGAAGCAGAGCTTGACAGACTTGCTGAATCAATCCAGAAATTCGGACAGCTCCAGCCTATAGGAGTCAAATTTGACACAGAAGGGAATCCAGTCCTCATTTTTGGTCATCGCAGGCTTTTAGCCTGTAAGAAGTTAGGGATCAATGTCAAGGCTGTAGTTCTTGGAGGCACGAACAGAGTCGTAGACGAAGCTATTGATGAGAAGCTTGTGGAGTTTATTGAGAACGCAGTCCGAAAAGACTTTACTCCCGCTGAGAAAGCCAAAGCGGTGAAGGAACTTCACGAGGCTCTTTCCGAAAAAGAGCCTGATTGGACAGTTGAGAAGACTGCACAGTTGCTGTCGCTGACAAGGTCTTATGTGTCCAGTCTGATTAACGCAGCAAAAGCTCTTGAAGCTGGAGCCGTTCCGAAGGACACAGCCCAGAAGCTCAGAGCGAAAGACCTTGTGGCTATTGCCTCCACTGTTGGAACTGTTAAGAAGGTTCTTGAGTCCGTAGCAAGAGCTCAGGCAGACAAGAAGAGCTACAGAATACTTCAGGGGGACTGTTTCAAGTTTCAGGAACTCGGAATAGAGCCTCACAGTTTTACAGCTATAATCACCGATCCTCCCTACGGAATGGAATACCAAGAGCAAACTAAGACAGCAAAAGACCGAGAGACTCACTTCCAAGATGATGTAGGCTACATGTCTCCGAAGTTCATAGAACAACTCTGGAGTCTCTTTGACTCTCTTCTGAACAAAGAAAAGGGCATAATCGTGTGTTTCTGTTCCATTGAACAGTTTTTCCTGCACAGAGAAATAGCCCAAAAGCTTGGTTTCTGGACTTACCAGAAACCATTAATCTGGATTAAGTCCTCAGTCGGGATTCCCTTTCAGGGAAAGCACTCTCCGACGTCTGCATACGAAGTCATGATTTTCGCAAAGCGAAATAAGGAGACTCCGATCTTCAAGATCGGTCGTGGAGATTGGTTTAACGTTCCTAAGCCACCTTCTTCTGAGCGAGTCCATCCTACTCAAAAACCAGAAATGCTTATGCAGCAGATAATTGAGTCTTTCTGCTTCCCAGATTACAGAATCATAGACCCGTTCTGCGGTTCTGGATCCACAGTAATAGCCTGTGCCCAACAGGGAGTCCTTGAGGGAGTTGGGATTGAGCTGAATGAAGAAACAGCTAAGCTGGCTCAGAAAAGACTTGAGACTTATTTGGGAGGTTGAAGAGATGGATACTCAGGCAATCTTTCTGTTGTCTGTGAGTCTGGTGCTTATAGTTCTCCTGTTTGAGCTCATAGTGAGGAGGTAGGGATGATAATAACCTTTCTTGGTGGTCCTGTCAGTCCAAATCCTAAACAGGAAGTCTTTGATTTTTACAGAAATGTAAAGCTTGAGCTTTACAGGATGGGATTTCTTCCAATCTGCCCGCTTGACATTTCGGAGGATATTTACTGGAAGTTCGGAGATAACAGAGAAGCCTGGAAGGAACTTTCTCGGTCTCTAATATCTGCAGTTGATTTAGCAATCTTTATGGCAGAGTCCCCTGCAGGAACTCTCAAAGACTCCGAAGGTTCGCAGTTAGAGTTAGAGGTCTGCAGAGAGCTCAGGACACCTGTTTTGATCTGTAGATGTTTAACGGTTAAACATTCAAAGAACGAAAGGCTTGAGCTTAGATTTGAGGAGCTGTTGGGATGACAGACGTAAGAGAGCTTGGAAGAGAAATCCCTCCCGAAGGTTCAGGCTCCCTCTATATTCTGGGCGAAGCCCCTGGTCAAAATGAAGACAGAGCAGGCAAAGCCTTCGTAGGTTCTGCAGGGAATTTACTGTTCAGAGTCCTCAGACAGTTCGGAGTAGACCGCTCTCAGTGCAGAATAGCCAATACATTCTGGTGCAGACCCCCTTCAAACAATATAGAAAAAGCCAAGAAGATGCCCGAATTCAAAGAGTATTGCCAAAAGACAATACGGGACATCCTTACCCACAGACCAAAGGCAATTCTGCTTCTGGGCAAAACTGCCCTTGAATGCCTGTTCGGAGAACAGTTCTCAATAGCCTCCATCAGAGGCTACTGGCTTGACTTTCAGGGCATTCCTTGCATGCCCACTTGGCATCCTGCCTCAGTTCTCAGAAACTACGAACAATATCTCTCCTTCGCTTCTGACCTAAGAAAAGCCTGCAGATACACTCAGGGCTTGTTGCCCTTACCTTCGCAAGACTCATTCTCTATATTTGAGAATTCCCAAGAGCAGTTCCTCCAGATAGTAGATCATGTTCTCAAAGAGAACATACCATACGCCCTTGACATTGAAGTCCACCAAGGCGAGACTTGGACGATGGACTTGGTCGGGATAGCTATAAATCACGAAGGTCAATACCTATCAGCCAACTGCTTTCCGACTCCTCCAATTATTGATGCCCTCAGAGAGCTTTCACAGAAAGCTCCAGACAGAGCCATATTTCATAACGCATCTTTTGACCTCACATGGCTCTACGGCGAACATGGAATTGAGTGGAGCTCTGCTCCACATGACACTA
>JALTPW010000681.1 GCA_026999335.1 Chromatiales bacterium | reverse complement strand
CCTCAATCGCGACGATAAACTCGCCGCCAGCGCCCGCGACACCCTGGTGCGCGAACTGACCGCCGAAGGTCTGACCATCGCCGGCTGGCGCGTGGTGCCCACCGACAGCAGCGCCTGCGGCAACGAGGCCCTGAAAAGCCTGCCGCAGATCGAGCAGATCTTCGTCAACGCCGCCGAAGATATGGACGAAGAGAACTTCGAGCGCCACCTTTACATCGCCCGTCGCCGTACGGAAAAAGCCATCGAGCCCAGCGATGAGACCTTTTACATCCCCAGCCTGTCGTCGCATGTGATCTCCTACAAGGGCCTGGTGATGCCGGAATATTTGCCGGTGTTCTACAAAGATCTCAGTGATAAGCGTCTACAATCGGCCCTCGCCGTATTCCACCAGCGCTTCTCCACCAACACCTGGCCGCAGTGGCGTCTGGCCCAGCCGTTCCGCTACCTGGCGCACAACGGTGAAATCAACACCGTGCAGGGCAATCGCAACTGGTCGGTGGCCCGCAGCCACAAGTTCGAAACACCGAGCATTCCCATGGCCGACGTGCGCCCGCTGGTGTCCATGACCGGTTCCGACTCCAACAGCATGGACAATATGCTGGAGGCGCTGTTGGCCGGCGGCATGGACATGTTCCGCGCCATGCGCCTGCTGGTGCCGCCATCGTGGCAGAACGTGGCCAACATGGATCCGGGTCTGCGCGCCTTTTACGAATACAACTCCATGCACATGGAACCCTGGGACGGCCCCGCCGGCATCGTGTTGACCAATGGCCGTTACGCCGCCTGCGCCATGGATCGCAATGGCCTGCGCCCGGCACGCTGGGTGATCACCAAGGATCGCCACATCACCCTGGCCTCGGAGATCGGCGTCTACGATTACGCCCCCGAAGACGTGGTGGCCAAGGGCCGCCTCAAGCCCGGCGAAATGATCGCCGCCGATACCCAAACCGGCAAACTACTGTTGCCGGAGGATATCGACAACCACCTCAAGTCCCGCCACCCCTATAAAAAGTGGCTGACGGAAAACGCCCGCCGCCTCAAATCGACTTTCGACGGCGAGGCCTGTGGCCTGGATATCGACGAGCAGGCCATCGACATCTATCAAAAGCAGTTTCAGGTTACCTTCGAAGAACGTGACCAAGTGCTGCGCGTGCTCGCCGAAGGCGGCCAGGAGGCCATCGGCTCGATGGGCGATGACACCCCCATGCCGGTGCTGTCACGGCGTGTGCGCTCGCTGTACGACTACTTCCGCCAGCAGTTCGCCCAGGTCACCAATCCACCCATCGACCCCCTGCGCGAACAGATCGTGATGTCGCTGGAGACCTGCCTGGGGCGCGAACATAATATGTTCGAAGAAACCCCGGCACATGCCAGCCGCCTGCGCGTGGATTCACCGGTGCTGTCCATTTCAAAATTCGCGCAGCTGCTCGATATGGGCGACCCGGACTACGCCCACCAACACATCGACCTGCATTATTCGCCCACTGATGCCGCCGACAACAGCACGAGCCTGGAACAGGCCATCGTCGCCATCTGCGACCAAGCCGTGGCCGCTGCCCGCAACGGCAAGGTGATCCTGATCCTGTCCGACCGCGATATCGCCCGAGACCGCCTGCCCGTACACGCCCTGCTGGCCACCGGTGCCGTGCACCATCGCCTGATCAAAGAGGGCCTGCGCTGCGACACCAACATCGTGGTGGAAACCGCCACCGCACGCGACGCCCACCACTTCGCGGTACTGCTCGGCTATGGCGCCACCGCCATCTACCCCTACCTGGCCTACGCCTGCATCCTCGACATGCAACGCAGCGGCGAAATCGGCGCAGGCGATTGCACCCAACTGATGCAGAATTACCGCAAGGGCATCAACAAGGGCCTGTTCAAAGTCACCTCAAAAATGGGCATCTCCACCATCGCCAGCTACCGTGGTGCCCAGCTGTTCGAGGCCGTGGGCCTGCACAGCGCCGTGGTCGAACTGTGCTTCCGCAACACCACTAACCGTATTGAGGGCAGCCATTTCGAAGACCTGGAAAACGACCAGCGCGCCCTCGCCCGCGCGGCCTGGAATCCGCGCAAGGCCATCCAGCAGGGCGGCCTGCTGAAATATATCCACGGCGGCGAAGACCACGCCTACAACCCGGACGTGGTGATCACCCTGCAAAAGGCGGTGAAGAGCGGCGACTATGCCACGTATAAGGAATACGCCCGTCTGGTCAACGAGCGTCCCACCCTGGCCCTGCGCGATCTGCTCAAGCTGCGCGACGACGTGCAGCCCATCCCGCTGGACGAAGTGGAGCCCATGGAGGCCATCATCCCTCGCTTCGACTCTGCGGCCATGTCCCTGGGTGCACTGTCGCCCGAGGCCCACGAGACCCTGGCCGAAGCCATGAACCGTCTCGGCGGGCGTTCCAATTCCGGTGAAGGCGGCGAAGACCCGAAACGCTACGGCACCAACAAGCGCTCCAAGATCAAGCAGGTGGCCTCCGGCCGTTTCGGCGTCACCCCCGCCTACCTGCGCTCCGCCGAGGTGATGCAGATCAAGGTCGCACAGGGTGCCAAGCCCGGTGAGGGCGGTCAGTTGCCGGGACAAAAGGTCAACGCGCTGATCGCCGAACTGCGTTACTGCAAGCCCGGCGTGTCGTTGATCTCACCACCGCCGCATCACGACATCTATTCCATCGAGGATCTGGCACAGCTGATCTACGACCTCAAGCAGGTCAATCCCGAGGGACTGGTATCCGTAAAACTGGTCGCCGAGGCCGGCGTCGGCACCATCGCCGCTGGTGTCGCCAAGGCCTATGCCGACCTGATCACCATTTCCGGCTATGACGGCGGCACCGCCGCCTCGCCGCTGACCTCGGTAAAATATGCCGGTAGCCCGTGGGAACTGGGCCTCACCGAGACCCATCAGATCCTGCGCGCCAATGACCTGCGCGGCAAGATCCGCCTGCAGACCGACGGCGGCCTGAAAACCGGCCTCGACGTCATCAAGGCCGCCATCCTCGGCGCCGAGAGCTTTGCTTTCGGCACCGGGCCGATGATCGCCATGGGCTGCAAGTTCCTACGCATCTGCCACCTCAACAACTGCGCCACCGGCGTCGCCACGCAGAACAAGGTGCTGCGCATGAAGCACTTCATCGGTGAAGTGGAGATGGTGATGAACTACTTCCGTTTCATCTGTGAGGAAGTGCGCGAACTGATGGCCAGTGTCGGCGTGCGCAGCCTGCCCGAGCTGATCGGCCGCAGCGACCTGCTGCAGGCCCTGCCCGGCAGCACACCGCG
>JALTPW010000680.1 GCA_026999335.1 Chromatiales bacterium | reverse complement strand
ACCTCGATATCCGGCGCAGAATTCAGCATCTCGCTCAACACCTGCCGCACCAGTGCCGAATCATCGACAATCAGCACCTTGATTTTTTTACTCATTACCTGCCTTCCCTGATACTCAACAACCACTCGCTAAAACGGGTGGGTTAGTTTTACCGACTGAAAGTCCGCATACGGGTCGGTAGACCCGTTTTTTAAACCCACTCCTGCCATTATTTCCGGCAATCCGCATGTGGTGAGTTCCACGAACCGCATCGATCGAACACCTGTAATCACCAGTGCCCAGAACTCGATAACGCAAACGATGCGGTTCGCTACCGCTCACCAGCATCCTACAGTGACGACCGAATTCACAGTAGACAGAGCGAGAAATCAAAATAGATCGATCTCACCACTGGCCGGCTGCTGATCGATCTGTTTCATGTAGGCCGTTTCACGCTCGGCCACGGTACGATTGTGCATGTTACGCAATTTCTTCACCCGCACCAGTCCGCTATAGGGATGAAACAACACCTTGCGTGGATAGATATCACCCACGTCTCCAGCCTCCAGCTTCAATCCTTCGAGGCGTAGATACTCTTCGACAAAATGAATATTGCGCTCACCCACATTGCTACTCATGGTTTTGCTCAGCACCTTGCCACCACCGAAGATTTTTACCTCCAGATTCTTGCGCGAGCCACCGTGCTTGATAATTTCATTAATCAGTAACTCCATGGCGTAATTGCCATAACGGGTGGAAAGGCCACCATCCGAGTCCCAGCTGCCACTGCCGGACGACAATGGCAGCATGAAGTGATTCATGCCGCCGACCTTGAAAATGGGATCGCGCACACAGGCCGAGACACAAGAACCCAGCACCGTGGTGATCACCTCATCCTCGGTGGTCACATAGACCTCGCCAGGCAGGATTTTGGCTGCGTATTTGTCGTTAGTCTTGTCCCAGTAGCGTTTGATTCCCCCAAAACCATCCAAGGCGGGTGGCATATCGCCGGGTGCTTTTGTTTTCGGCAAGGCCATGACGTCCCTCTCAATAGACTTTGCGGTAGATGGTTTTGCCAATCAGCTTGAAACGGTCGCTGACTTTGAACAGGGATTCTGAGTGACCGATGAACAAATGCCCACCCACCGGCAGTAACTCAGCATAGCGGTCAAACAACACCTTCTGTGTCGGCTTGTCGAAATAGATCACCACGTTGCGACAAAAAATAAAATCCAGCGGCCCGCTGATGGGCCACTCTTGCATCAGGTTCAACTGACGAAAGGCGATCAGCTCACGCAGAGGCGGGCGTACCTGCACCATGCCCTCATTGTCCACCTTGCCGCGCAGAAACCAGCGCCGCAGGCGTTTGGGAGAAATACCGGTGACCCGTTCCTGGGCATAAATACCACGCTGCGCCTTGGCCACCACGTCGGAATCGAGATCGGTGGCCAGCAAGCGGGTATCCCAGCCCTTTTCCGGCAGGGTCTCGCGCAACACCATGGCAATGGAATAGGGTTCCTCACCGGTGGAACAGCCTGCGGACCAGCAGCGCAGACGGCGATCCGCCTTGCCCTGTATCAACTCTGGCAACAGGGTGTCGCGCAAATAGTCGAAATGATGGTTTTCACGAAAAAACGACGTGAGATTGGTGGTGATGGCATTGGTGAAATTCACCAGTTCGCCATCATCCCCCGCTTTCAACAGATCGCAGTAGTCGGCAAAGTGCTCCTGCCCCAGCTGTCGCAGCCGGCGGCTGAGCCGGCTGTAGACCAGGTTCCGTTTAGCATCATTGAGCACGATACCGGTCTTTTTCGCCACCAACTGACGAATGAATTCAAAATCGGCATCGGTGAAGATAAATTCACGTTCGCCACTCGAGACCCTTTCCTTACGTGCCGCATTGGCATGGGACATACCCTGTCACTCCTCTTTCTTGAACCGGGTTGAAGCGTGGCTCAGAAATTTTCCCACTCGCCATCACTATCCGCCGCCGGGGGCGGCGTCGGGCGGGCGCTGGGGCGCGCCACCGGGGCGGGAGCCGGCTGGCTCACGGCCCGGGTCTGCTGTACAGGAGGTACCGCCGGGGGCGCTGGCCGTGCCACACTGTCATTGATGCGGAAAAAGGCCATGCGCTGACTCATGTCACGCGCCTGATCATCGAGGGACTCGGCCGCCGCAGCGGCCTCTTCCACCAAGGCGGCATTCTGCTGGGTCACTTCATCGAGCTGGGTGATCGCCTTGTTCACCTGCTCGATGCCGATGGATTGTTCCTGACTGGCGGCGGCGATCTCGGCAACAATATCACTCACCTTTTTCACTGACCCAACAATTTCAGTGAGGGTTTCGCCAGAGCGATCCACCAGTTTGCTGCCCTCGCCCACCTTTTCCACACTGTCACTGATCAGCGATTTTATTTCCTTCGCCGCCGAGGCACTGCGCTGGGCCAGGTTGCGCACCTCGGAAGCCACCACCGCAAAGCCGCGGCCCTGCTCACCGGCACGCGCGGCCTCCACCGCTGCGTTCAACGCCAGCAGGTTGGTCTGAAAGGCGATTTCATCGATGACGCCAATGATGTCGGCAATCTTCTTGCTCGAACTGTTGATCTCGGCCATGGCGTCGACGGCCTTCTGTACCACATCGCCGCCCTGCTCCGCCTGATCGCGGGCGCCGTTGGCCAACTGATTGGCCTGGCGGGCGTTGTCGGCATTCTGTTTCACCGTGGAGGTCAGCTGTTCCATACTGGAGGCCGTCTCCTGTAGCGAGGAGGCCTGCTCCTCGGTACGCTGGCTAAGGTCGGTGTTGCCCTGGGAGATCTCGCTGGCCGCCGAGGTAATGCTCTCGGTGGCGATGCGAATACCGCCCACGGTTTCCTGCAAATTACTGACGGAGGCATTCACCGCATTACTGAGTACGGCAAATTCACCCTGATACTCGCTGCTGGCCGTTTCCGTCAAATCACCTTCGGCCAGGCGGGTCATGATGCTGGAGATATCACCAATCGGTTCAACAATGGCATCCAGCATGCTGTTGATGCCTTCGGACAGGGTACGAACAAAGCCCTGATAGTGTTCGGCATCCAGACGCTGGCGCAGATCACCATGGGTGGCGGATTTAATTAACTCCGCCAACGCACGCTCGGCCGCCTTTTGTTCGGTGATATCGCGCCACTCCACCATATTGCCCATGTACTGGCCCTTGCCATCGAGTACCGCCGTGGCATTGACCTCGAATTCCAGATCCGCCACCTTGATTTCGGCCTTGGCCGGCAGGCGTGAGGGATCGCCCAGCAGAGCACGCTGGTGAGCCGGGTTTTTGTGAAATATATCGATATTCGTGCCCACTAAGTTGTGAGCATCGAAGCTGGGGAAGCGCTCGCGCAGCACATCCTGACGTGCAGCCATCATTCTTACCACCGCCGGGTTGACGTAGGTAATATTGAGGTCTTCATCACACAGCATGAGATTGGACTGCGAGCCATCGACGGCCGACTGTAGACGCTCCACCTCGCGCGCCGCCATACGCTCCTCGGTGACATCCTTCCACTGCACGGCATAACCGAGATGGCGACCGCCGGCATCGGTGAGCGGCCGGGTCTGGTGTTCAAAGATAAAACGACCGGGGGTGATCTCACCGTGACGCACGTCGTCCGGGCCCATGGCATGAAGGATGCGTTTGATGGCCTCGGGATCCTTGTGGTAGCGATGGATGCTACCACCCACTACTGAGTCGACACTAAAGCCTGGCAGGTATTGGGCCAACTCATCCTCCACCGAGGTCAGCGTATCGAGCGCCTGCTTGTTGACGAAAATAATATTCTCGTCGGCATCGGCAATCATGATATTGATGGGTGAATGTTCGAGAATCGAATACATCGCCTCCAGACTGTTGAGGGCCTCACTGCTGCCCATCACCGATTCCATTTCCTTTTTACTTGCTGCCATTGTCTTCTCCTCCAGGACTTCATCCGCTGACAGCATGGTAGCCGCCACGGTATTCAGTGCATTACGCCAGGCGCCCGCAACCTTATCGGTCCACAGATCACCAGCAAATTCCGCCATCACGTCGAGCAACGTCTCCGCCACCGCCGTGTAGTGTTCCTCTTTCGCCCCATAGGCATGGTGTTTTTCACCCAGACTCAACAGGGCCTTGCGTAGTTGGGCCGGGCGGCGCAGGCTGGAAACCACCAGTTGCAAGGCCGCCAGCAGTTTTTTCTGCTGTTGTGCCGGATCCGTATTGGCGAACATCGGCCGCACCTCGGGGAAGCGCACGAACAGCTCTTCATAGAAGCGCGCCACCAGGGCCTCACCCTGTAGCGACAGGGCGGCAAAGGTCTCTTCCAGCAGAGCGACCTCCAGACCATTGCGCCGCTGGCTGCGGCGACGAGGCTTTGCTTTAAACTCACTGACCTCCGCGGATGCACTATCCGGCGCCTCTTCCTGTTTCATCCAAGCCAGTGGGTCGGCACCCATCGGTGATTTTTTACGTGTCGCCATTAATCATCTACTCTCAGTTATATTCATCATCCGTGATTTTCTCTGTGTCTCTGTGGCAAATGCAATCATCAACCATTCCAGCAGGAGTTGGCGAAAATACTAATCATCAACTGCAAGGTCGTTTCAGATATCAATGCCATTGTGCCGTTACCATTTCCTCAGCCAGCTGGCGGTAATCCTCGGCGCCATGGCTACTGTTTTGATATTCAAAAATGGTTTCACCAAAACTGGGACATTCGGCCAGCGCCACATTTTCACGGATTGCGGTATCCAGCAGGCGATCCTGAAAATGTTCCACAAGACGCTCACGCACCTCACGCGCCAGACGGCGCTGGGCATGAAAGCGGGTCATCACCACCCGGCGCGGCAAAGGTCGGCGCAGGGTCTCTTCGACAAAATTCAGCGTTTCCATAAAACGCGACAGACTGTGCAGCGCCAGATAATCACTGGAGACGGGAATCAACAGTTCCGAAGCAGCGAACAAGGCATTCATGCCCAACAGGCCGGCCGAGGGCGGACAATCGATAATCACCGCATCGTAGCTTTCGTCGCAGGCAGCGAGGGCCGCATGCAGGCGCATGCCGCGCGCCTTGCCACCTTCACTGAGATGTTCGACATTGACCAGGCCACGGCCGGCTGGCACCAGATCGAGTCCCTCGCGGGCGCTCAGCCGATAGTCGAGCAGAGACGCGCCCTCAAGCAACACCGCGTCCATGCCCGGTATTGCTGCATCGACACCCAGGGCGGTGGTCAGATGGGCCTGAGGATCGAGATCCAGTGCCAGCACCCGCTGCCGGCCCAACGCCAGGGCGTGAGCAAGATTGACGGCGGTGGTGGTCTTGCCCACCCCACCCTTCTGATTCATGACGGCGATCACTCTGGCGTCCACATCATTCGTGTTCGATGGCGCTGTCCATCACCGCCAGCTCACCACTGTTGAGCAGATGGTCGATGTCGAGAATAATCACCATGGTCTCGTCCACCGTGGCCAATCCTTGTACGAAGTCCACATTGACCACGCTGCCAAAATCCGGCGCCGGCTTGAGCGATTCATCCTGCACGTTATAAACGTCAGATACCGCATCCACGACGATACCCATCACCCGGCTCTTGTCTTCACGCATGACCTTGAGCACGATGACCACGGTCATGGGGCCATACTCCATCGGCTCCAAGCCGAAGCGGCGACGCAGATCGACGATGGGCACGATAGTGCCGCGTAGATTGATCACACCGCGAATGTATTCCGGGGTGTTGGGAATCGGCGTTACCGCATTCCAGCCTTTGATCTCCTGCACTCGCAGGATGTCCACGCCGTATTCTTCACCGGCAAGGAGAAAAGTGAGAAACTGGCTGCCATCGACTTCGCCGGTGCCAGCCAGCCCGCTGGCGATCTGTTCTGCTACATCCATCTATCAACTCCCGATAGTACTGTATTAAGCCGCAGCGCTGTTCGCGCACTTTCTGCCGTTCTGCGACAACTCGATAATACCGCCGATATCGACAATCAGCGCCACCGTGCCATCGCCAAGGATGGTGGCGCCGGAAATGCCTCCCACCTTCTTGAAATTGGTTTCCAGACTTTTTATCACTACCTGCTGTTGAGCCAAAAGGTCATCCACCAACAAACCCGCCTGCTGGCCATGACCTTCCACCACCACCAGCAGACCGTCTTCCAGACTGGCGCTGTCCGGTTTCAGACCGAAGGCATCATAAAGACGGATAATGGGCAGGTAATCGTCGCGCAACTTATACAGCTCGGCGCTGCCGGCAATGGCATTGACCCGCGATGACTCCACCTGCAGGGATTCGATAATGGAGACCAGGGGAATAATGAAGGTCTGTTCACCCACACGCACCAGCTGGCCGTCGAGAATAGCCAAGGTCAGCGGCAAACGGATAGTGAATGTGGAGCCATTACCCGGACGCGATTCCACATCGATAGCACCGCCCAGCGCGGTGATATTGCGTTTCACCACGTCCATACCCACGCCACGCCCGGAGACATCACTAACCACATCGGCAGTGGAAAACCCGGGCTGAAACAAAAAATCGAATATCTCGGCATCACTGAGATTGTCACCGTTATTGGCAAGGCCACGCTCGATGGCCTTGGCAAGGATGCGATCACGATTGAGACCGGCACCATCATCGCTGATCTCGATAAGGATATTGCCACCCTGGTGATAGGCGTTGAGATGCACCGTACCAGTCTCAGACTTGCCGGCTTTAATACGTACCTCGGGAGTTTCTATGCCGTGATCGACGGCATTGCGCACCAAATGCACTAGCGGGTCGCCGATTTTTTCCATGACTGTCTTATCCAGCTCGGTCTGCTCACCGGACATTTTTAATTCAATTTTTTTCTCTAGCTTTCCACATAAATCATGCACCATGCGTGGAAAACGGTTAAAGGCGAAACTGATCGGCAACATGCGGATACTCATGACGTTTTCCTGCAGCTCGCGCGTATTGCGTTCAAGCTCTGCCAGGCCGTCCTTGAGACGTTCCACCTTGTCCATACTGAAGTCTTCACCCAGCTGTCCTAACATGGACTGGGTAATCACCAATTCACCCACCAGGTTGATCAGTGCATCCACCTTGTCGATACCGACACGAATAGACGAATTTTCTGACGAGCTGCGGTTCTTGCGCCGATCACCCTGGCGGCGGTCATTGTTACTACGGCGTTCCTCCACTAGCGGTGCCGCCTGCACCGGCGTAGAACTGACCTCGACCGCTGTCGACAGCTTATCCGCCGGCATGTCTTCAAGCGCCTTTTCATCGCCGAGCGGCGTGATGCTCAATTCACAATCACCATCCACCCACTCGAACACTTCATCGACCTGCTCACGGCCGATGCTGCCGTTCAGGGTGACCTCCCAGCTCAGACAGGCCTCCTCGGGTTCCATATCCACCAATGCGGGCAGGCCTTCCAGCTCCACTTTCGGAACCATCTCGCCCATATCGGCCAATTCACGGAACAGGCGCACCACATCGTTGCCGGAACGCAGCATGTCGGGAAAAGGTTTAAAAACGATTTTCCAGCCGCTGGCCGCCGGTGAACCGTCTGTCGCCTCCGGCTCGATCTCGGCCGGCACAGTGGCTTGCGACGCTGAGCCCAGCATACGATCCAGGCCGGCCTTGACCTCGGCAACCTGCTCAAGATTGATCTCAAAGCCTTCCTGCGCCCCGGCCAGCATGTCACGGATGCAATCCACGGAGCTGAGAAAGAGGTTGATGGCCTCCTGGGTAACCTCGCGCTCACCGGCACGAACCTGATCCAGCAGGGTTTCGACGACATGGGTGAAGTTGCTGATATCGCTGAAACCAAAGGTGGCGCTGCCGCCTTTGATGGAATGCGCGGCGCGGAAGATGTTATCGACTTCCTCGGCATCAGCCGTACCGGGTTGCATTTCCAGCAACACCGCTTCCATAATGTCCAGTCCCTCCAGGCTTTCCTCGATAAAGGTCGCCTTGAACTGTTCCATGTCGATGGACATATACTAGTTTCCGTATTTCATAAGGTGTGCGGAGAAAATCTGCTCGGTCATTTTTGTTAAATAATTCATTTCCCACTACCAAAAAAACTACCCAGTGCCTTTTTCAGCCAGCTCTTTTTCCTGCCCAGAACTTCATTGGCATAGGGCACATAGTGGCGATCTTCATTTTTGATGTGATTGGTCAGCCATATCTGCAATTCCGACATGAGCTTCCTGGCAATATCCCGGCCTTTTTCATGCTCTTTTTTATAGTTTTTGATGTGCGCGATAAATGATTCATGCACCTTTTTATGTGAGTCGGAAAGCGGGTATCCCGCCTGCGTCATCAGATCTTCTTCAAAGGCGAAGTGGGTAACGGTGTAATCGACCAGGCCCATTAAAATCTGCGTTACCTGGTCATGATCATGGTTCGAGTGAGCCTCATGCAGATCGTTGATATAATCCACGATACGCCGATGCTGCCCATCGATGACGTCGATCCCGATCTCAAGAGCGGAATCCCAAACCCAATAACTCATTTTCTTTTCTCTTTTTTTATTTCACATGACGGAACAAATATTGACTATCGCTTGAATTCGTCTCTGTGGAGTGCGGAGACTATCCCATGACCTTCTTGATCGTTGCCAACAACTGTTCCGGGTTAAAGGGTTTGACGATCCATCCCGTTGCACCGGCGGCCTTGCCTTCCTGCTTCTTGCCCATACCACCTTCAGTGGTCAGCATCAGGATCGGCGTAAACTTGAAGGCCGGCAGGGCGCGCAATTCACGCGCCAGGGTAATGCCATCCATGCGCGGCATGTTGACGTCCGACAGCACCAGATCGAAGCGCTGCCGTTTGGCCAGATCCAGGGCCGCCTGTCCGTCTGCCGCCTCCGTGACCTGATGCCCGGCACCCCGAAGGGTAAATACCACCATCTGCCGCATTGAGGCGGAATCATCCACCGCTAAAATATTCGCCATTAACCTGTCTCCTGCCTACTATTACAACGGCCTGTGAATCACCCGCTGGCCTGACGGATTTAAAATAAACCTGCTATGGAAAAGCTGTTTTGGGCAATTTTTTCAATCCTTTCTCGCTGAATAGCTATGGCGATCCACCTCAAACGATTAAGAAAATTTGCGCCAAAATGGCTGTCCTTCGCAACGATTCCCTAAACCCAACAGGCGCCTGGCCCAACTCAGGCTGCCTTTGTCTTCAAAACTCATACTCCGCCAGGGTTATATTGATGGAGCAC
>JALTPW010000679.1 GCA_026999335.1 Chromatiales bacterium | reverse complement strand
ATGCAAAGACATCCGTCCGGGCATCAGACTGATACAAAAATATACCGCACGGGAGATGAAAGTCCCGACGCCACTTAATGCTTAACCTGAGAGGCCTTCTGCATCCCCTTGGTTTGTCATGACAATAGCACCGTTTCTCCGCGCCACATATCTACTCCGGCGTATCCACAGGGTCACCGCATTAAAACTTGTTTGAATGCAATGAATTAGGGGATCATCAAGAGAAACAACATCAGGAGTTTCTCATGTCCGCTGGAATAGTCGAGCATTTTTCCTCGTTACAAGACCCCAGAATCGAACGGCACAAGCGACATCGCCTAATTGATATCATCGTACTCACCGTGTCAGCGGTTGCCAGCGGAGCAGACGGCTGGGAGGCAATAGAGGATTTCGGCAAAGAAAAGCTGGACTGGTTACGCCAGTATATAGCCCTTGAAAATGGGGTTCCATCCCATGACTGTATTAGCTATGTGCTCTCAAGGGTTTCACCGGCGGGCTTCCGCGACTGTTTTATGAGCTGGACACAATCAGTGGTAGAAACCACGGGAGGAGAAATCATTGCCGTGGATGGCAAAACAGCGCGGGGGTCGCGAGACCGCAAAAATAACCGCAACCCACTTCACATGGTCAGCGCCTGGGCATGTGCTAACCGTATGGTGCTGGGTCAACAAGCGACCGATGACAAATCCAATGAGATTACAGCCATTCCCAAACTCCTGGAGTTGCTGGAACTAAAAGGATGTATCGTCACCATTGATGCAATGGGATGTCAGCGAACGATTGCTGAACAGGTCATTGACCAGCAGGGAGATTATGTACTGGGCTTAAAGGGAAACCAGAGTAAGCTTCACGATGCGGTTGAGGATTTCTTTGTAACGGCGCAAGCCAACGACTTCAGCGATGTCAATTACGACTATACGGAAGAACTGGACAAAGGGCATGGTCGGCTAGAGACGCGACGTTACTGGGTGAGCGATATTCTGCACAGCCTCCCGGATACGCACAGATGGAAGGGGTTAAAAAGCATTGGCATGGTTGAGCGTGAGTGCCTGGCGGGTGAGATCAAAAGCACAGAACGACGTTACTTCATCAACTCAATCCCTGCGGATGCAAGACAATTTGCGAAAGCGGTGCGTGGACACTGGGGCGTAGAAAATCCGCTTCATTGGCGGCTAGATGTGGTCTTTGGTGATGATGCCAGCCGCATACGCAAAGGGAATGCCGCGACAATCATGACCAGCATTCGCCACCTATGTATGAACTTGTTTCAGCAGGAGTCTTCTTCTCTCAGTCTTGCCAAGAAAAAGCGAAAAGCTGCCTGGAATGATCGCTACCGCGCCAAGGTAGTGTTTTCACGTGCGTTTTAATGCGGTGGCCCTGGTGATTATATATTGCTGGCTATAAGTATAGATGTATCATTGTTGACGCAGGGTGAGGTGGAGTATTGGTGCAACTTACTTGGCAATAAAGATCAAGTATCATCGAAGTCCAAACTGTTTGAGTGCCTGGCGACGCCCAATAGAATACAAGCAGGCTGGAATTTACTGGGTTATGATGTGTCTGATTCCGGGTTTACCAGTGCTGTCAGTAATATGGGATTCACCTCTGGTGATAATGTTCCCAGCCTGCGTGAAAGATGGGGGCCTTGTTTGAATAAGCATCATTTGTTTGACCGAGCCGAGGATGCTGTAAGCTTTAAAGAGTTGTCTAATCAAAGAATCCCTGAACATGCGCCATTTTCAGTTTTTGGGCTTTGGGAAATAAGTAGCTATTAAAACCGTATACTTAACTCTGACCTTAAAACTATGAAATACTGTAGCTGTATCAGCAAAACCTTTTTTATCACTGTTTTCATAATTGTATTCCCGTCCTATACGTTTGCCATTCCTCAGAAGAATTCGTCAGCTGATTACCAGAAACTCGTTCGTAAAGTAGCTAAAGAAGGACAGTTAAGAGTCATTGTGCAACTCTCTGAAGATTTTGATGGTGATGCTTTAATTGCTGCTAAAAGTTCGAAGGCTGATCAGCGTTCAAGGATTGCGAGGATTCAAAGTCGAGTTTTAAACCAATTAAAGCGGCGACACTTACGGTCAGCACGACGCTATAATACAATTCCTTATTTTGCTGTAAATGTGGACTCAGAGGATTTGCTGAAACTGAGGTCCTCACCGGATATTGCGCTTATTTCTGAAGATCTTATTCTGCGCCCAAACTTGTCAGAATCCAGCTCAATCGTGGGCGCAGTCAACACAGGCGAAATGGGTTTTAATGGCAGTGATAGGCATGTCGTTATTATAGATACAGGCGTGGACAAATCGCATCCTTTTTTAGCGGGGCGGATCGTTCATGAAGCCTGTTTTTCTACAACATCAACAAGCAATAATTCATTTACTCTTTGCCCGAATGGAAACGAATTCCAGATTGGTGTGGGCGCAGGGGTAAATTGTAGTCTGTCTATTCAAGGATGTGATCATGGCACACATGTGGCAGGGATTGCAGCTGGTAATGGCGCAAGTTTTGATGGTATGGCGTCAAATTCAAGTATCATCGCTGTGCAGGTTTTTTCCAGATTTGTCGGTGCTGCATGTACAGAGGCGGGTGTTGCATCACCCTGTGTGTTTTCATATTTTTCTGATGTATTAGCCAGCATGGATCATATTTATCAGCAATATACTAACTATAACATTGCTGCAATTAATATGAGTCTCGGTGGTGGTCGTTACACAAGCCAAATAGCTTGTGATGCGGATTTTCCCTCGGCGAATGTATTGTTCGACAATTTGCGTACAGTGGGGATTGCGTCAATTGTTTCTTCTGGCAATGACGGTTATTTTGATGCGCTCGGATTTCCTGCTTGTATTTCCGGTGCTATCAGTGTGGGTGCAACGACTGATACAGATAGTGTCGCATCATTTTCGAATAGCGCGAGTTTTCTCACTTTGCTTGCGCCGGGTGTAAATATTACGTCATCGGGACCTGGCGCAGGTTTCACATCCAAGAGTGGTACGTCAATGGCCGCACCTCACGTGACGGGTGCTTGGGCTGTTCTAAAGTCGAAATGGCCAACGGCTACTGTTGATCAAATACTTGCAGCATTACTTGCTACGGGACCGAATATTGTCGATTCACGTAATTTTATTTCAGTGCCCAGAATGAAAGTTGAATTGGCAAGCGCCGCCTATTTAAAAATTTACAATGGTTTGAATTTTACGGGAATAATACCAGATGCATCTGTCTCAACAAGTTTTAGCTTGTTAGAGAGCCTGGGAGATCAAACACTAATTGAAAAG
>JALTPW010000678.1 GCA_026999335.1 Chromatiales bacterium | reverse complement strand
GTGATCATGCGTTCCGGCGGCGTCCATGGTGCCGTTGAGGTTGCTATCGAGAAAACTCCGTCGGCGCACGACACGGTGCGGATTGTGGCAATCGGTGCATTCCACGTGGCGATTGTTCAGGCTGCCCCCCAGGCTGACTTTGCCCAGGGCAGCCTGGGACTCGATGAAATCCTTGCCGCGCTGGCTCACGGCCCGGGAATCTAGGCCCAGGGTACCGATATCGTGCTGCTCTGAACCCGCCACCTGCTCGCTGTTGCGAATCGGCATGTGGAAGGCCATGTTGAAGTCGGTCTTGATATCCGGTACCTCGGTATTGATGCCCTGCGAAGTGAGAGTACCGCCATCGCTGGAATGACAGGCAAAGCAGGTCTCCTCGATGGCCGCCTGACCACCCAGCCGTTCACCGCTGGGGCCGATGGGGCCGTCCGTGCCTTCACGCAGCAAGCGGCGCGAGCCGGACACGCTATGGGTATCATGGCAGGCCAGACAGGCGGTCTGCCATACGGCGGTGGGGCCACCGGGCGAGGTGCTATTGGGAAAGTCCCGCAAATTGGCGGCGGCGTCGGTATAGACCTCGTCGGCCACCTCGGCGGTAGCATGCGCCGAGCCCACCCAGCCGGCCTTGTCGTGACAGGCCAGACAGATGATATCGCTGCCCTCATTGAAGACCCTGGAGGTCGGTGAAACCTGCTGAAAACGGTTCAGGCGCAGGAACTTGATACTCTTGGTAGCATCAGTGGCGTCGCGGATATGGGGGTCATGGCAGCTGTTGCACTGCACCTCAGCATTATTGTTGTCCAATGGCACCAGCGGATTCACACCAGGCTGGCGCACGCCAATGTGTGCCGAGGTGTTGGGGTCGCGCAATTCACCATCTGCATTTGCCAGGGCGGTGTCAAAACGGAATGAGATGGGATGATCATTGCGCAGATCCGTGCCCAGGCGACGGGTAAAGCCGGTGTTTTCACCCAGCGCAGCGGGCAGGGTGCCATCGGCCTCGACGCCGGTCATGGCGATCTGTCCGCTGGCCCAATCACCGTTCAACACCCGCACCGCGCCGATGGCGATGGTGCCATCGTGGCAGGACAGACAGAGCTTGGATACACCATTGGGCTGATCCAGTGCCACCCCCTCGGCGGTGGCATCCAGCGAGCCGGAATTGTAAGTATCGTAGGTGGCGCTGGAGAGACTGCGGTTCCACAGCGGCCCCTGCTGCATATTCGCGCCGTGCGGGGTATGACAGAAAACACAGAGTTCATCCTCTGTGCTTGCCTGCACATCACGGTTGGCCTGGCTCGGCAGGCGGGAGAGATTATGCTTGGTATTGCGGACATCCGAGACTCGGTTGCCGGGCAGGCCTCCTGCGGCAACACTCCCAGGCCAAAGGCTGATGGCAACGCTGGCGATGACGATCAGCACCGCAAGCAAGCCCGGGTTCCGCTGCTGCTTCATAACTCCTCGAATCGAAAGTTAGCCGCCCGGCAGGGACAGCGTCAGAGATAAAGCGGATATCGGCGTATTTGTGCAAAACTTGAGGGCTGTATCACAGAAAAAAATGCATCAGGCAAGCAAATATTTAAGCCTGTTCAATGACGGGAAACAGGTGCCAGATCGACCATGGAGCGGATAACTTCATGTTATTGCGCAGTTGTCTCACCGAAAAAACTAAACTACCACCTACTAAAGTAGGTGGGTTAACACATTCGGTGCTGATGACTAAAGTCATCAACCTCGCACCGTCATAAACACGCATGAGTCAAAACATAAAAATCAAAGTCACCGTCTAAAGACGGTGGTTTTAAGCAAATTAATGGAAAAAATAAATCTGTCCTGAATGGCGCTTACTTAACCCATGTTTGGGCACGCCTTACGATAAGTCATTGTATCGTCAGAAACGTATAGTCTGGATTGAGCGTAGCGAAGCCCGGGAGTTTATCGTGCCACCTCCCCCGGGTTTCGCAGGCTCAATCCAGGCTACTTGCTGACAGCCCAACCGATCCCGTCAATACAAACTTGATGATTACTAGAGAGAAATATTCTGCAAGCATAGGAAACTCGCTTTAACCTTCACTCAGAACGAGTAAATATGTTTAATTAATCATTGCCACCTAAATCAAAGTGCGGCCCGCATCCACTATAATGAGACGGTGTTCCCAAAGGTTTATTTGATATGTTATCCCTAAACCTCACAGCTCCTGAATTAACGCCACACACCATGGCTTTCCCGACACTAAGAAATCGATTATTCGAAACAATAGTGTTATTAGAATGCTCAATCCTTATCCCCACATGCTTATCTGTAAAGTCATAGCTTGGTATATTTGCCTTGATATAATTATTCTCAACGAATGTGTGTCCCCCATGAGAAATTAGAATCCCACTAGCCTTGCCATTCTGATTAGGATTATAAATACCAGTAATCACATTGTTTGCAATAACATTCCCAGTCCCACCAGTAGTGCTCCCAGCACTTATTCCGACGGTATTACTGGTGGCATCGCTTCCGCCCAATCCATTAATAATATTATTTCTGACTGTAGTATTACTGCCAGAAACGATTATTCCATTACCGCTAATATCATGCAGCTTGACATTTTCAACAAGGGAGTCATGTTTTATGATTATCCCTGTACTCATATTTGCTAGACCACCATTCTTAATCACAACATTGCTTCCAATACTTTGCACTCCTTTAGAGACGTGATTACCATAGCCCAGAATCTGATATCCATTTAGATCTAGCGTAACGTTATCAGCAGTTATGCGAATCAGTAACCCATACGTTTGCGCATCATACGTTTGGACATGGATATCCCCACTTAGGCAGTATGTCCCCGACTCGCTGATCGTCACAGGCAAAGATGAAATTTGCGAACAAGCATTAGCATGTATAGGCACGCTAAGCCCTGCAACCACAACAAAAAAAGCAGCAACTTTTTGACTGAATTTATCCATTTTTATTGTTATTTGTGCCGGACACCGATGTCTCTTTGGTGAAAAACAGGACTATCGCGGGCATGGCCCGCTCCTGCGCTCAACGGGTTTCTCTGCCTCGGTCGTAGAAAAATTCTTCGTGAGCTTCGTGGTGATATTAATGATCCACAGGGCATGGCACCGCCCATCAATACATGGTTTCCCGTATCACCAATGGTGGGCTGTATCCAGCCTACAAAAACGACACATCAATTCAGCTGGAACATCACCGGCACTCGGAATTCCAGCTCCGCGCGCGAATCATTGTCCGGCATGGGTGGAAACGGATTCGCCCGCTGCGCCATTTCAAGGGCAGCCTTGTCGAGAAAACGGTTGCCGGTGGGTTCATCCAGGCTGACCTGCAAGGTCTGGCCACTACGGTCAATACGAATCCGCAACACCCCCTCCCCTTCAATACGCAGCCGTTTGGCGCGGCGTGGGTATTTTTTGTGTTGCTCCAGCCAGGCCACCAGCAATTGCTCGTAGCGCGCAGTGGCAGCGGCATCCAGCGGTACGCTGACTGCCTCCACGGCGGGTGGCGGCTCGACTTCCGGCACCGCTTCGACGACCAGCTCCTGCGGAGGCACAGGTAGTGGAGGTGTTTTCTGCACCGGCTCGGGTTGGGGAACGGGCTCTGGCATAGGCTCTGGCATAGGCTCAGGCGGGGGTTCCGGGGCGGGAACAGGCAGAGGTTCTGGCTCGGGCAACGGCGGCACTGTGGGAGGCGGCGGTTCGGCGCTCACCGTCTCCTCCGCCACCATCGCCAGCAGGTTGATGCGCAACGGCGCCTCGGGCAGCGGCGCAGGCGGGCTCGCTTGCGGCGGCGCGAACCACAGGGCCAGAGCCCCGTGCAGAGCCAGGGCAAGCACCAGCATCACGCTCATATGCAGGCGGGTGATGATCATGACCGGCCTATTTCTGCAGGGTCGCCAGGGCCACATCGGTACCCCCGGCGGCACGAATCTCATCCATTACCGCAAGCAATTGCTGCACTTCCGTGCGGGCATCGCTCTTCAGGGTGATGGCGCTATCGGCATCCTGTTTCAACAGGGCCTCGATGGCGCCACGCAATTGTTCCTGTTCAATGCGTTCCCCGTTGAGGGCAAGCTGCCCCGTTTGCTCCAGCGACACAATAATGGGTGTGATATCGATGACTGTGGCGCTGCTCGATTCCGGTAACTCCAGCTCAATGGCTTCCGGCACCATGAAGGTGCTGGTGAGCATGAAAAACACTAGCAACAGAAACACGATATCGATCAATGGTGCGATATCCAGGTGGGAGTGAATACGCGCCCGGCCCTCAAAGTCCATGGGGTGCGTCCTCGATGCGTTCATCATCGCGGCTGTCGACATGTGGGCTTTTGCCAAACAAGCGCAATACACGAATGCTGGCATCCTTCATGGTGGCACGGACATGATCAACTTCCCCTTCCAGATAATAGAAGGCTGCCATGGCAGGAATGGCCACGGTGAGACCGAAGGCGGTAGTGAGCAGGGCCTCCCAGATGCCGCCGGAAAGAATGGATGGATCGACCCGGCTGCCGGCCGCCTCGAGATTCATGAAGGCGGCGATCATCCCGGTCACCGTTCCCAGCAGGCCCAGCAGCGGGCTCAGGTGAGCGATGGAGGACAGGCCGCGCAGCCAGGATTCCAGGGCACGGATCTGCGCGCTGCCGACGCGACTCACCTCCGCCTCGACATCACCGGCGGACATGGCCGGGTCGGCGCCGTAGCGCACTGCGCTCTCCAGCACTCGCGCCAACGGGCTGTTCTCGCCCTGCAACTGCTGCAAGGCTAGCGTCTGTTCACCGCGCTGCAGGGCCGCCTCCACCTCATCGACAAAGGCCACACGCCGCAGACCACTGCGTGAAAACTGATACAGCTTCAACAAAATAATGGTGGTCGCGAGAACGGACATGAGCAGCAGCACATACATTACCGTCCCGCCCTGTTGAAAAAGTTCGTACATCGTCGTCTTTTTCCAGTTAGTGGGCGGCGCACCTTCCGGCACACCGCCCGGTTTCAAAACAACCGTGGATCAGAGTTCCATTTCCAGACCGGCGTAGGCGAATAACGGCATGCCCGGACGTGGGCCTTCCGGCTGACGCGAGACGAGATAGGTCACGTCACCCACATTCTGCACGCCACCGAACAGCTTTACGCCTTCTTTGATTCGGTAGAAAGCAGAGATATCAGCGACAAAATAGGCATCCGTGGTGCCAAAGCGGGAATCAAGATCGCCGTCACCATTTTTCTGGCTTTTGACATTGTTGGCGGTGGTGAAGGTCTTGCTGACATAGCTGCCGCTGATGTAGCTGCCCCAGCGCCCCGTATCCACACCGGTGCCCGCACTGAGAACCCACTTCGGGATATAGGGCACCTGATTGCCCGCCTTTCCATAACTAAAAATAGACTCTGGATCATCGTCGTATGCAGCATTCTGCTGGGTGGCATTGGTGTAGCTCGCGGTCAGATACCAGGGGTTTTTGACCTTCCAACCATTAGCGATACCGGCGTCATACTGGCCGGAGAATTCCAGGCCATAACTGCGCACCTTGCCGAAATTGGTGGACGTGCCGGTACCGGTGCCGCCGATGTTATCGATCGCGATCATATCGCTGAAGTCGGTATAGAAGGCCACCGTCTCTAGCGCCAGGGCCTGACTGACATTGGTGTAACGCGCGCCCAATTCGTAGGCCAGGCTGGTTTCTTCGTTGATACCACCGGTGGCACTCTTGGGGTTGGGCGGAGAGAAACCACGATTGACGCTGCTGAAACCGATCCAGGAATCGTTGAACCTGTAGGTGACACCGAAACTGGCGGCCCACAGGTTCATGGTGTTGGTCTTGGTGGTAGGTGTGCCGTCAACACCGGCGTAATCTTCAATATAAGTCTGATCCAGTTGCTCTATGCGAACACCTGGGGTAAAGCCCCAGGCGCCAACCTTGATGGTGTTCTGCAGGAACACGGCCAGAGCATCAGTCTTCTGCATGCGGTCACCCGCCTCGCCGGGGGTGCCTGGGGTCATACCGTCAATAGCGCCGTTAACAAGCTGGTTGTACCTGTCATCCCACTGAAAACGAATCACCTGATCCTGGTTGAAGCGAATACCGGCAGAGATCTCGTGTTGTATCGCATCGGAACCGAAACGGTAGTAGCCCACCATATCGATACCCTGGGTCTCGTAGTCGCGATTGTTGGCACGCACACGCAGGACACAAGCCCGGTCGCCCCGCAGGCAATCCAGGCCCTCGCCGTTCTGGGCCAGCGCGGCGGAGAGCGAGTAATTGTTGCCAGAAGTGCCATTGACGTCACGCACATCCTTGAGCTTGTACCAGTTACGGGTGAAGGTGTTCTGGTACAGGGTAGCGATAACGTCCAGGTCATCCGAAGGTGCCAGGGCATAGCGTAAATAGCTACGCCTTTCCTTGGTTTTAATATTGTCGAAACGTGAAGCCGAGTAGCGCCGGTAGGGATCCGCTGCAAAGTCGACCTCACTCAGGCCCAAGTAAGTCTCATTGGCGTCCAGCTCGGAGGTGCCATATTTGAATTCGAGACGCTGGTAAAGAGTGGTGTCCGGCTCCCAGGAGAGTTTGATCATGGGGTCGGCCTTGGTGAAACCGGTGTTGTTGCCATCACGAAAATCGGGCGTCTCGTCAATAGTCTTGTAGCCATCGTTGTTGCGGAAGTAGCCCTCCAACAGGAAGCCGAACTGACCCGCCCCAGTGCTGAGAGTGTTGCCGACGTAGGCGTGACTACGCTGATCGCCAAAGCTGCCGTAGGAGGACTTCAGGTAGGCGGTTTCCTGCAACGGAATGGGAGTGGACAGGTAGTTGATGACCCCCCCGGTGGTCTGCGGGCCATACTTGACCTGACTGGAACCCTTGAGGATTTCCAATCCGCTCATGCGGCCCATGGTGGGCGTGTAGTAGGCCGCTGGCGCAGAATAGGGTGCCGGCGCGGTCAATACACCGTCTTCCATCACCGTCACCTTGGCGCTGCGGGTGGTGTCCACACCGCGCAGGCTGATGCTGGAAAACAGACCGAAACCCTCTTCCTGCCGAACATAGACCCCGGGCACCTTGCGCAGCACCTGGTTTATGTCGTCATAGTTTTGTTCACGAATGTCTTCTGTGGTGACCGAATGAGCAGAACCCGGCATTTCATCGATATTGGCCGGGTTGCCGATCACCATTACCTTGTCCAGTATTTTGGCATCCGAATCAGTGCTTGAATCATCATCCGCAGCGCCAGCGGGTATTGCCATGCCCAGTGCAGCAATGGCGAACGTAGCGCGAAACAAACCAGTGCGTTTTTTCACGTTGCCTCTTCCTCTAATTAATTGTTTACGCCTGCACCCGATGTCGTGACATCATCACGACAAAATTTCATTTTAAAATCAATGCATTGAATTCGCGCGTAAATCACGGCTTCGGGCTGCATTTTTTGCGATAAAACCACCTTGGCTGAAGCCCTGTCTCGTCTCGCATGAGTCATCGAGCTAGAGCAAGGAGGATTGACTGGCTGGCTACGGCTTGACCCACATGGGTCGACTTGGCTGGCTGTAGGGAATTATGGCGGATTTGGCTTTGATTGTAAATGAGAATCAAAACCATTAAGGTTTGACATTTAAATGAGAATGACTATCATTTACACCAATAGCAGATGGAATTCATCGGGAACCTAGAAGGATACGACGTAAAATGAGTTATCGGATCGATGCATGGCTGGAGCAGGGTGAACCCCGGCTGGGAATTGTGAACGCACAAACCGGCGAGATACAGCAACTGTGGCGTTTAAGCAAAATCAGTAGCCCGCGTAAAAACCCCGAGCGAAGGGAATTGCGGAAAGAACTGTCCCGCAGACAACAATCGACAATACAGCAGCTGACAAAAGCGCTTTTCCTGCTGGGCTGTGTCGAGGACATCTCGCTCGTGCAACGGGCGCAGGCCGGGAATATGGGGGATGTCTGCCTGAATTGCGACGGATGCCTGGAGGATATTGCACCGGCAACGACGCAATACGCAAACCCAATGAAACAAGGTGCGGCATGAAAGAGAAGACAGCGAGCCAGTCAGCAAAAGCACCGTCAAAACAAACCGTGGAAAAAAGCTATGACAGCCGGGATCTCTTCTGCGGCAGGCAGGAGATCCTGATCGAACACGCGGGCCATGCGTACCGGTTACGGATTACCCGCCAGGACAAATTGATCTTGACCAAGTAATACTACCCTCCAAGGGCGCTTCCTGCGGAGCGCCATGCCAGCCACCCAGCCTGCGGGCAAAGGTAGCCAGCCAGATCGTTAGGGTTGGAATACCTTTGAGGTGGTTTTTTATGTGTATCAGACTATACAAGCAAAACGAAGATTCATCTTCTGAGGCGATGTTGCTGAATGAGGCAGATTCCGAGTCTTCCATCAGTCTCCTTGGTTTGCGGCGTAAGAAAAGACGTAAGAAAATCTGGGAGCTTGAGCACCGCTTTCATTGCAGCATTGCGGGTACTTGTTTCACGCTGGACGAATTGCGCCGGTTTTGCCGTAAGGCCCAGGGAAAAATCAAGGGGCCCATCAGCGACTATGAATTGCACATCACCTTTGTGGGTATCCTTAAAAATGCCCATGTGGCACGTCCGGCGAACAAATACCTCGACCGTAAATACCGGACGGTAATTCAATATTTTGATCCGGCCAACAGCCCGGAGGCATTGCTCAATTTATGGAATGAAGCGGTTTCTCAAGGGGAGATTGCCAGTGCTTTCTGGGCAGTGACGACCCATCCACTGGCGTCGGAAAAATTGCTTTTCCGGGTATACGGAGAGGTACACATGCTCTCCCACCTTTCGGGCACATCCATTCGTCTCGATATGCAGGCCCTGAAGCGGCTGCGCCTGCGTGTTCCGACACTGGAGCACGAGTTGGCCGAGAACCGCGCTGAGTTGTTGCAGCGGATGCGGAAAAAAGACGAAATCATTCAGGTTCTGAGCAAACGTCTCGCCGTGCAATGGGAGACCGAGCGCACGCTATGCGACACACAACAACGCCTACATGAACTGGAGAGCGGTAAAACCCTCAGCCAGCTGCGCAGCCGGTTAAAAGAGCAAACCGACGAGTTTGACAACACATGCTTGCGTGTAGAACGGGCCGAAGCCGCCACAGAAAAATGGCGACGGCTGGCGGATGAGTCTGTCGGTCAGCGCCACTCTTTCGAGCAACAAATAACAGAACTTGTCGCCGAGCGGGATACGCTGGAGATATCATTAAA
>JALTPW010000677.1 GCA_026999335.1 Chromatiales bacterium | reverse complement strand
TCGGTGTTCAGCCATTCCTGCGGTGCAGAAAACAACTCATCAATCGTACTCCGCTGGCCAATATACCAAGTGTCGCGTATTTTTTTCCGCTGGCTGACCGGAAGAAAGGCCAGGAAATAGTCCTCCCCTTCCATACGCAGAAAATCCATGTAGATTCTTGTGCTCATTCGATGAGCGATGTTGCCGTAGACATTAAACCCGGCCACCAGCAGATAATGGATCCGTTCTAACAATGGATAATCAATGATCCAGGCCGTTTCCGGGGTTTTTCCAACTAATCCATAAACCACCGAGCCGCTGTCAAAATGGCGGAAAACAGTCAATGCTGCATTGGGATTTCTACCGTCACCATTCCAGATATAATTCATCGCATGATCCAGGTCATGGGTGCCGATAGTCTTGAACCAGGCCTGTTTTTCCTCCATGTAGCGTCGCTGTCCTTGCCAATAATCCGTCCAGATGCGCAGTAAATCCAGATTTCCGCCGCCATCTGCGGGAACCTGCAGTTCATTCGCCATTTCACCGATGAACTGGGCATTATTGGTAATAACCGGCTGATTTGGATCAAAAAACATCACCCAAAACTGATCTTCAATCACGTTTAATGCAATCTGCCCCCGGCAGACCGGCCCCTTGATGAAGCCTTCGATAAAGAAGTGAGCATTATCCAATAGAAAGCGGTAACGTGATTCTGCCGGTATAGCAGAAAAAACCTTGAACGGATTGGACGCAATCTCCGCCTCGTAGGATGGCAGTTGATCCACCCTGTAATCCGTTGTCAGAAAAAGCTCATGATAACGCCGCATGCGTCGGTCGGAAAATTCATAAACGATGTGGTTTTTGGCCACGATACTTGGGTGATATGGCAGTAATCGGTAGTAAAATATTGAAGTGCCCGGATCATCATAAGGCCGCAGCGTCGGGATTTCTTCTATCACCTCTCCTGGCGGCGTGGTAGAACGCACCAAACGATAAAATTCCCGTGCGGGTGAGCCGGAAAAATGGATATGTGCATGAAATAAATGCTCATACAGATAGCGGCTGACCAGGCGCTGCTTGTTGGAGGGCTGGTTAAGAAAAATCTCCCACTGTTTTATCTGTGGCAATACCGAGGCGGAAGGGCCTGGCGGTGGCGGCATGGGGGAGCCCTGGGCTAACCAGGATACGAGCGTGCGATATTCCGTCTCTGACAGGTTTGGCATCGCGTAGGGCATACCCCACTGGGGATGATCCCGGGTAAAATCATCGATTGTTTCCAGTGTCGGGCAGGTCTGTTCCCGATTGAGCCCCAGGGTAAAGCTGTCTGGCAGTTGATTTTTATCAGGCTGGGGATGTTGCTGCTTCAAACGCAGCAGATGATAGAGCACCGAGTTTTTCAAGTTATTTTCCGGGTTTTTCTGCCCCTCATTGAGTACTGGAGAAAAACCTCGTGAGCGCCACTCGGCCGGCATCTTGGCATCGATAAACAAGCGTGTAGGCCGCATTTCGCCAATACGCCTGGGTTCATAAATACGCTCTTCACTGGCGCCTCGCCAAAGCCCCTCACTGGATGACAGTTTCAACTGACAAGGCGCATCATAACAGCCGTGGCAAACCACACAACGCCGTTCCAGAACAGGTTTTACCTGTTGCTTGAATACCACAGGATCACTCAGTATTGCTGACGATAATACCTGAGCAAGATCGTCCTCCATGGAGTGTGGCGCCTCCTGCAATCCATAGCTGAGAACAGCCAATAACAGGACGGCAAGAATAATCATCAGTGTCCGCTTTGGCATGGTCAGAATGGACATTTAAAAAACTCTCTCTGCTACTGCGACAGTGTCATTCAATCCGGAATTTTCTGCTTTGTTGTTTCATTGAGATAATATTCCGGCTGCGCCTCGAAACGACTCAAACAACGGTGCGAACAAAACACGAGTTTTTGAGCATTATATTCAATCATGACCGAGGCGGTCCATTCATCCACGCGCATACCACAGACGGGATCAATAACCCATGAGTGTTGTTCTGATTTTCGATCACGTAATGCACCATCTTCCAACCACAGGATCCGGTCTGCAATCTCTTCGACGCGAGGATCATGGGTCACCATCAATACCGCACAACCCTCATCACGAGCGATGTCGTGCAGAATCATCATTACTTCCTGACCTCTATGGGAATCAAGATTACCGGTGGGTTCATCGGCGAGAATAACAGGCGGCCGGTTGATCAAGGCACGGGCGATGGCGACACGCTGTTTTTCACCTCCGGAAAGTGTGCCGGGCAAGGCTTTACGCCGGGCGGTCAATCCCAGCCTTGCCAGCAATTCATCCAGCCGTTTCTTGGCCCCTTGCATTCCCTCAGTACCGAGCGGTGCCGGAAAGAGAATATTCTCTTCAGCCGTCAGGGCTTCCAACAGATTGAATGCCTGAAACACAAAACCGATCTTTTCTGCCCGCAACGCCGCCAGAGCCGCCTCTTTCACTGAACTGATATCGATACCATCAATGGTGATCCTCCCTGAAGAAGGGCTTAACAGGGCACCGAGCATGGATAATAACGTGGTTTTCCCTGAGCCGGAAGGCCCCATGATAAGCACCAACTCACCCCGCTCTATTTTGAGATTTACATCATTGACCGCACGTACTTCAGAGATACCACGGCCAAAATGTTTGCTGAGATTGTTGGCTTGCAGAATAGTCTTTGTCATGATGACGAACCTCAACGGTGGAATGCGGTCATGGGATCAAGCTTGGCCACCGTGCGTGCCGCACTCAGCGATGCCAGGATAGCCACCGGTAATGTAGCCATCGCCAAGGATGTAAACTGATGCAGGCGCACCGCTAAATTGATTTGTGGTACAAGTGTCGGCAACCAGGCCAGCAGCGTGAATGAAATAAACACCGCGAACAGCAGGCCCAACAATGTAATCACCAGACTCTGACACAGCGCCGCAAGGTAGATTCGACCATTACTGAAACCAACGGCCTTGGCAATCGCCAATTCCTGCTTTTTTCTGGCGATTAAGGAATAGGCGGTAAAAGCAACAATCAGGGCTGCCAACAGGGTGCCGAGCAGGGTCATCATGCGAATAATCTCCGCCCCCATCTGTAGTGCCAGTTGCCGGTCACTGTTGATAAATGCCTCACTGGTGAGCGCATTGACCTTATCGACCACTTTTTTAATGCGCCCGGTCAGCACCTGTGCATCAACCCCCGGCTCGGCATAGACCATGATATAGCTGTACTGCTCACGACCTTTCAGTAAATCTCCCAGATCTTCCCGGGAGACAAAGACAATTGAACTGGCCAT
>JALTPW010000676.1 GCA_026999335.1 Chromatiales bacterium | reverse complement strand
GCCGCCAGCAGCGAGCCACCCACCCCCCAGCGCTTATGCACGCCGGGCGGTACGCGCGTGCCCTCGGGAAAAATCACTACCCAGATGCCATCTTTCAGGCGTTGTATGCCCTGTGCGGTGATCTGCTTGACGGCCTTGCGTCCGGATGAACGATCAATGGATATGGGTCGCAACATGGCCATTCCCCAGCCGAAGAAGGGCACCCACATAAGCTCTCGTTTGAGCACCCAGCACAGCGGCGGGAACAACACCTGCAAGGCATAGGTTTCCCAGGTGGACTGGTGTTTGCAAAAGATGATAGCTGAGCCGTCGGGGATGTTTTCCCTCCCCTCCACTTCATAGTCGATACCACACAACCATTTGAGCATGTTCACATTGTAGAGCGCATAACCCCGCGTGAAACGCGAACGCCAGACAAAGGGGGCCGGAGCCATGAGGATCAGCACCAGCGCGACAATGATGGTAGACACAATCATCGACAGACTGAATAGCGAAGAGCGCAACAGCATCATGACGGCGCCACCAAATCGTCCACCACAGCGGCCAGGTCAGCATAGACCGGCACACCCTCCAACCCCCTGTCCGCAGCCAGGGTACGCTGGCCCTTGCCGGTACGCGTCAGGATCGGCCGCGCACCCACGGCGCGGGCGGCCTCGAGATCGCGCAGCGAATCACCAATCACCGGCACACCGGCCAAAGAAGCCTTGTAATGGGCAGCGATCTGTTGCATGAGCCCCGGCAGTGGCTTGCGGCAGTCGCAGGTATCGTCCGGGGCGTGCGGACAATAGAAAACCCGATCCACCCTGCCACCTTCTTTCGCCAGCAGGCGGGCCAGCTTGTCGTGCATCGCCCGCAGCGTGGCAAGATCGAACAGGCCGCGACCGACACCGGACTGGTTGGTCGCCACGGCCACCGTATAGCCCGCCCGATTGAGGCGCGCAATGGCCGCCAGACTGCCGGGCAAGGGGATGAATTCGTCCACGGACTTGATGTAATCGTCGGAGTCTTCATTGATCACGCCATCACGATCCAGGATTACTAATTGCATATCATTCCTGCAGGGTGGTTTTCGTTGCGGGCATTCTAGCAAAACCCCGGCGGTAATTATCCCAGGATTATTGTTGACGGCGAGCCAAAATCTCATCCATTAATGTTTTAGCCAAGATAAAGAACCTACTTTTGTTAGGCGACGCCGCAGATACCTTTCTCGTTTCGCCCGAAGGGAGAAAAACGAATGACATCAATACGATTGCTTCACCCATTAAGCTGGAGGCGGGGAGAAGGTGCAAGTAAAGATATTTGCCATGAAATAAGACTGCATCATGGTGGAATTTCATGGTAAATTGAAGCAATGATTATTCGAAGCCAGTATCAGCAACAATTGGACAGGATTTTGTCACGCAGCCGGATTGCGATTATTTCCGGCCCGCGTCAGTGTGGAAAAACCACGCTGGCGCGCCAGTATGTAGATGAATCTTCAGCTAATTATTTTGATCTGGAAGACCCTTTGAGTCTGGCGCGTCTTGATGAGCCCATGACTGCGTTGAGTATGCTCGAGGGACTGATTGTGATTGATGAAGTGCAATTACGTCCCGACCTGTTTCAGGTGTTGCGGGTGCTGGTGGATCGCGCAGATTTTAACGGGCAGTTTTTACTGCTGGGCAGTGCCTCGGGACAGTTATTACGCCAATCTTCCGAGTCGCTGGCTGGTCGCGGTGAAACCCTGGTTTTACGTGGTTTTAACCTGCGGGAATTGGGTGCTGAGTCGTTGTTATTGCACTGGTTGCGCGGCGCTTTTCCCTTGTCTTTTCTGGCGGATAATGAGGAAAACAGTCTGGCCTGGCGCAAAGGCTTTATCAATACCTTACTGCAAAGGGACTTCCCCATGTGGGGGGTGCGGGTGTCGGCAACGGCGCTCTGGCGCTTTTGGCGTATGCTGGCGCATTATCATGCCCAAACCTGGAATGGGGCTGAATTTGCGCGTTCTCTTGGTGTGGGCGAATCAACGGTCAGGCGCTATCTGGATTTATTGACGGATGCTTATATGGTGCGTCAGTTACAACCTTATCACGCCAATATTCGCAAGCGGCAGGTAAAAGCCCCCAAGGTGTATATTCGGGATAGCGGTTTGTTGCATCAGTTACTGGCGATTAAAACGATGGACAGCCTGCTGACACACCCCAAAATCGGGGCTTCCTGGGAAGGTTATGTCATTGAAGAAATTATTGCCGCTGAACAGGTGGATGATGCTTATTTCTGGGCAAGTCATCAGGGGGCGGAAGTCGATTTACTTTTCCGGCATAAGGATGGCTTGTGTGGAGTAGAGTGTAAGCGTACTGATTCACCTAAAATCACCCGGTCAATCCGTACCGCTTTGCAAGACCTGAATCTGGCAAGGGTAAAAATTGTCTATCCTGGCAACAAGCGTTTCAATTTATCTGAACAGGTAGAGGCCGTGCCTTTAGTTGATATTGCAAAAGGCGGGTTGTTTCAATGATCCCTGCATTACTTACCCTGGATGTTGCTCAACCCCTTCGTGAGTTTATTTTCACAGGCTTGAAACCGATACTTTTTTAGCCAAGATTAGCTCTCCTCGCCTGCTGCTGTGCTCTTGGTTGTGTTTTGATCTGCCTGCACCGCACCGGGTTTTTTCAGGCCCGACGGCAAGCCATCAATATGTTCAAAAAGGTCTGCGTTGACCTGTTGCCACAGGGGGACGAGGATGAACTTGATGCCTTCGCGTCTGGCCAGTTTGGCCGCGGACACAAAATCACTATCACCGGCCACCAGAATGATAGTGTCCACTTGGCGCTTGAGTGTGAGGGAGGTGATGTCCACGCCAATGCGCATATCCACCCCTTTTTGACGTAAGCCCAGGCTGACCGAGCCACCATCGAGGGGTTTCCACAGATCGCGTAGCTCGATCAGGCTACGGGTTTCGGCTTCGTTGAGGGTCAGATTGCGCTGCTGAGAGGCATCTCGACCGGATTGGCCATATCGCCCAGGCGGTCAAGCGCGGTAATCCACTGGCGTGTTTTTAATAGCTTTTTGGTGAGTCTTGGCGATATCGGACTTGGCAAAATCGATGGGGCGGTTGTCAATGGGGTGATGGGCCTTGCCATCATAAGGCCTGGCATCATAGAAAAAGATACGGTAGATGTGCTGATGCCAGCGTTTTCCCTCGTCACCCGTGAGCATTTTGATGTGGTTATGACACATACGGCGAATGCAGGCGGCAACTCTGCCGGGGTTGTCACAACGGTTGGCGCCCACCAGTCTGGGTAGCCGCTTGAGGAAAAAACCACCATCGA
>JALTPW010000675.1 GCA_026999335.1 Chromatiales bacterium | reverse complement strand
GAAAATGTATCCTTTATTTCCGACTGGTTAGTAAATATGCCAACAGAATCGCAAGGTGCGATTGATATGCCGCAGGTTAGCGATAATGCTGCGAATATACTTGAAAATGATAAAACAGCTTTCAACCGGCACAAGGCAAAATATGGGTTTTGAGGTGGAAATGAATCATGCTGAAAACTGAATTATTAGAACTTATTGCAAACGGTGAAAACTCTGGCATTGAGTTCAAGAGAGATGATATCCGCCCAGAGCAATTAGCGAAAGAAATTGTTGCTATGGCCAATTTTCAGGGTGGCAGAGTTATACTGGGCGTGGAAGATGATGGAACCCTCTCCGGCATTCAGCGCAACAATCTGGAAGAGTGGGTTATGAACGTTATTCAAGATAAAATTCACCCTCTGATTCTACCGTTCTATGAAGAAATTAAATTTGACGACAACAAAACCGTCGCAATGATCACCTTTCCCCAAGGAATATCCAAACCTTATGTGGTTAGAGAAGGTGGTGCGGAGAAAATCTATATCCGTGTAGGATCAACATCACGACTGGCCACACGTGAGCAACAAATGCGGCTGTTTGAATTGGGTGGCATGTTGCATACGGAAGTCATGCCAGTGCCCCGAACCAACATAAACTGTCTTGATGAAGCACGACTGCAAAACTATTTCCGGGATATTATTGCAGACCCTGAAGTCCCTCAAACATCGACAG
This sequence comes from Chromatiales bacterium, assembly GCA_026999335.1. Lineage (GTDB taxonomy): Bacteria > Pseudomonadota > Gammaproteobacteria > SZUA-152 > SZUA-152 > DRQN01. Next base: position 8,567 of record JALTPW010000675.1, on the reverse strand, counting down.
AGTGGGAATCAAGGCTTTTGGGTTTAGGTTTCCTGTCAGAGGCAGGCGATAATGTTTACTGTTCGATTGCAGGATTGGTTTTATTTGGAAAAAACCCACGTCGTTATTTAAAACAATCCGGTTTACGAGTTTTTGCCTTCGCCGGAGAAGATAAAGAGTATCAGGCTCTTCTGGATGAGATCCTTGATGGCCCGTTAGTAGGGCGTTGGGATGTTACTGATTCCGGAAAAAGCTTGATCGATGGTGGAATCATCGAACGTTTCATTAAACAAGTTACGCCTTTTATTTCCGAACAAGCCTCTGGAATTGATGGACACTTCAGAAGAGAAAGCAAATGGTATTACCCCATTGAGGCCGTGCGAGAAGTTTTGATCAATGCACTGGCTCATCGTGACTGGACACGCTTCGTTGATATAGAGATCGGCATCTACTCGAACAGGCTCGAAGTGATCAGTCCAGGTGCTCTGCCAAACGCCATGTCCATTGAAAAAATGATTGCCGGGCAACGCTCACCCAGAAATGCCATCATCATGGAGGTGCTACGTGATTATGGCTATGTCGACTCCAGGGGAATGGGAGTTCGAACCAAAGTTATCCCTTTAATGAAACGCATGAACCAGGTTGAACCTCTCTTTGAAGCCACTGAAGACTACGTAAAAACAGTGCTACTTAGAGGAAAATAACAATAATCGACAAACAGAAAAAAACCATGAACAACCCAAAAATCCATCTTCCCCAGCCCAACAAAACACGCTGGCAACCGCTGCGGGCCGGGCTGGTGGATATTTTCTATTACGATTACCAGGAGTTCTGGTTTCGCGACGGCCGCCTGTTGCTGCGCGGCAATAACGGCACCGGAAAATCCAAGGTCTTGGCCCTCACCCTGCCCTTCTTGCTGGACGGCCGGGCGACACCCAGCCGTGTCGAGCCGGATGGCGATGCCAAAAAACGGATGGAGTGGAATCTGCTCATGGGCAATCGCTATAACGAACGCACCGGCTACAGCTGGCTGGAGTTCGGCCGCTTGCGCGAGGACGGCTCGACAGAAATATTTACCCTGGGCTGCGCCATGAAGGCGGTCAAAGGACGGCCATTGAGTACCTGGTTTTTCACGACCGAACGGCGTGTCGCCCAGGATTTCTCCCTGCTGGACAATAACAAACGCACCCTCAGCAAGGAGCGCCTCAAAGAAGCCCTGGGCGAACACGCCGTCATCGAGCAGGCCTCCCGCTACCGTCAGGCCGTCGACGACAAACTCTTCCAGCTCGGGCCCGAGCGTTATGATGCCCTGGTCAGCCTGCTGATTCAGTTGCGCCAGCCCCAGCTCTCCAAACGGCCCGACGAAAAAGCACTCTCCAAGGCACTGACCGAGGCCCTGCCGCCGCTCGACGCGGGGATTCTCAGCGATGTCGCCGACGCCTTTCGTAACCTGGAGGCCGAACGGCAAGAACTGGAAGGTCTGCGGCAAACGGGACAGGCCGTGGATGAATTCCGCCGTCACTACCGCCGCTATGCCCGTGTCGCCGGTCGCCGCCGCGCCGCTGTGGTGCGCAGCGCCCAAAGTCGCCACGAAAAAGTCAGCAGCAACCTAAAACAGGCCCGTACCTCGACCCAAGCCGCCCGGGAAGAAGAGGCGCATATTCTGACGTGCATCGAAGAAACGAAAAATTCACTGCAAAAGGCAAGGGCTCGTCAACAGACACTGCAACAAAGCCCCGAGATGCGTGACGCCAACACCTTGCGTCAGGCAGAAGAGAGAGCGGAAGAAAAGGCGGCCAGCCTGGCCGCCATAGAAAATGAGACACAGGATATTGAACGCGACGTAGCACAGCGCAAACAACGGGCCGAGCAATGCCAAGGTCAGGTCGAACACTCCACGGCAGACATCAAAAACCGCAGTGCTCAACTGACGGAGCTGGCAATCACCTTGGGAATCGATGACGAGCACCAACGCCTGACGACACCGTTGCAACGCCCCGGTGACGATGAAACGACCGACAGCATCACCCCACTCATCGCCAGTACGGAAACCACCATCGCACAGCTCCATCAACGACGCTTGGAACAGATCAACCATATCAAGCGCCTTAACCTGGCCGTTGAGCAGGCACTCAGCCGTCATCAACAATTCCAGGAGCGCTGGCAGGAAGCGAGCGACCAGCTGGAACGGCTGACTGAAGAACAATTAGCGGCGGAAACGGCCGCCGAACAGGCGGGCCAGACATTGGTCAGCGAGTTTCATCACTACTGTCACGGATTGAACGAACTACGACTCAGCGACCCCGATGCACTGCTGGAATCACTGCGCAGCTGGATCATCACACTGGAAGGCAACAACCCCGTGACCCAGGTATTAACCCACGCTTTTGAAACCGCCAGCCATCGCTTGGCGGACGAAAAGGCACAGCTAATGCAGCAAAAAGAACAGCAGGAAATCGCGCTGGACGAACTGCGGCAGGAAAAAAACCGTTTAGATGCCGGCGAACAGCAACAACCACCACGCCCCTACACACGCCAGGATGACGCGTCTCAAAAAAATCGCCAAAGCCGTCCGGGCGCCCCGCTGTGGAAATTGATCGATTTTCACGGCGATACCGCCCCACAACTGCGGGCAAACGTGGAAGCGGCGCTTGAAGCCGGTGGATTCCTCGACGCATGGGTCATGCCTGATGGCACGCTTTTAGAGCCCCAGACCTGGGACAGCGTATTCACACCCGCGCCACTCGACCAGGGCCCTGAGCGGAATCTGACCCAGCTGCTCAAGCCGGCCGTGGATCGTAACGACACCCAAGCCAATGCCGTCACCGACCCGGTTTTAATGGCCTTATTGGCCAACATCGGCTGGGGCCCATCGGATCATAATGCCTGGATCGATGACCAGGGCCAGTGGCGACTGGGGCCCCTGCAAGGCTGTTGGCAAAAAACCGAGGCCGAATATATCGGCCATGGCGCGCGTGAAGCCGCCCGACGCCGACGCCTGGCGGTACTGGCCAGCGAAATCAGCGATGGCGAAGCCATTCTGCAACAACGGCAACAACAACTCGAACGGCTGGCCCAGCGGAAAACTCAGCTCAAAGAGGAATGGGAAACGGCGCCCGGTGACCACGCATTGCGGCAAGCCCAGCAACAAGTCGCGACACTGATCGCACAAAAACAACGACAACAAGCCAGCGTGGAAAAAGCGGCGCAACGACTCGCCAAAACACAGACAGAAATAGAGCAACAGAACCAAGCACGCGATCTGGCCGCCCAGGATCTCGACCTGCCCACATCAGCGACAGCGCTGGCCGGGCTTGACGTCGCACTCAACAACTATCACGCCGAGTGCCAGGGTTTCTGGCCCAGCCTGCGGTATCACTGGGGTCAACTGGATGCCCTGCATCAGGCCCAACGGGCGCTGATACAGGAAAAACAGCGTCTGGAAGAGAAAAAGCAACGGCTCGCCGAGGCACAACGCGGCGCCCGCGAGGCAGTGGCACAGCGCGACACCCTACGCGAAACTCTGGGTGAAGCCATCGCCATCGTGGAACAGAAACTAGCTCGGGTCAGCCGGCAGATTGCGCAGTTGGAGACGGATCAGGATCAGTTGCAAAATCGACGTGTTGACGCCGCAAAAAGGATTTCCGCCGCCGCCAGCGCCGTGGCAAACCACAGTGAAGCGCTAATCGAACACAATCAAACACGGCGTGAGGCCATCAAACGTCTGACCCAGTTCGTCGCCTTGGGGCTGCTCGACACGGCCCTGCCGGATCATTCAGAGGACATTCGCAAAGAATCATGGCCCATCGAGCATGCCTTGCACCTGGCGCGTAACATGGAAAAGCAACTCCAGCAGGTGGACGACAGTGACAAGGCCTGGCAGAACCAGCAACACCAATTGCACGAGCGCATCAGCGAACTGCAAAGCGCACTGTCACGCCATGGTCACGAGGCCAGCGCCGAGCAGAACGATGACCTGATTGCCGTGCGGGTGGTTTTTCAGTCACAGCGTTGCGACACGGAGGTGCTGGCACAGCGCATTGACGACACCCTCCGTGAACGGAGTGAGCTGCTGGATGCCAAAGAGCAGGCGTTGCTGGAAGAGCATCTCATCAACGAACTGGCCAGCCATCTGCAAAGCCTGATTCAGGACGCAGAAATCACCGTGAACACCATGAACAAGGAACTGGAATCCCGCCCCACCAGTACCGGCATGAAGCTGCGGCTCAAATGGAAACCCCTGGCCGACGGCGAGACCTGGCTCGACCATACCGCCCCCGATGGCCTCAGCGTGGCCCGTAATCAACTGCTGCGCCAGAGTGCTGAGGTCTGGTCACTGAAAGACCGCAGAGCGGTGGGGGTTTTTCTCAAAAAACAGATCGATGATGCACGCATCGCCGAACAGACCATTGCCCTGCAAGAGGTGATGGCGCGGGCGCTCGACTATCGCTACTGGCACCGCTTTGTGGTCGAGCGCTGGCAGGATGGCGAATGGCGTCCCGCCTATGGCCCCGCCTCCGGTGGCGAACGGGTACTGGTGGTCACCATTCCGCTGTTCGCCGCCGCCTCCAGCCATTATTCCAGCGCTGGCCCCCATGCCCCCCGCCTGGTGCTGCTGGACGAGGCCTTTGCCGGTGTCGATGACGACTCCCGCGCCAAAAGCCTGGGGCTGCTGGCACAGTTTGACATGGATGTGGTAATGACCAGCGAGAGGGAGTGGAGCTGCTATGCCGAAGTCCCCGGCATCGCCATCGCCCAACTGACCCGCCGTGAAGGAGTGGATGCCGTCCACGTTGGCCATTGGTGGTGGGACGGTAAACACCGGCAACGCGCCGAGGAACAACTGCCTGACCTGGAAACGCTGCAAAGGCTTGAGGAAACAGCGTGACCCGGGCAATCGACCATGCTCGACTGAAACGCATTTTCGACAAACCGGCGCTAGCCCGCCTATTGGAGCGATTACAGAGCCGTTTCGAGCGTGGCATCGACGGCCCCTCACTCACCCTGCCCGACCCGGTGCTGGACGAGCGCAAGGCCATCGCCGCATTGCTGGGCCGGCCAACCGGCAGCGGCCGCTCCATCCGCATCATCATCGCCGACCTCGAAGAGCTTATTCAAACAGGCGAACTGGCTCCCGATCTGCGCACCGCGGTGGAATCGCTCTGCGGCCCGTTAAGAAACCTGGCCAGCGAAAAAACGGCTGAGCAGCAAGCATGGCAGGCGGTATTCCATGTCGTGAAAACAGAAACCAGCCCACCGGGCATGGCAACGTGGCTGGATAAACTGCGCAACGACGGCCTGCTCAAACGTCTGGCCAAAGGCGATCCACAGACAGCGACGACACTGCTGCATCAGGCCCTGAGCGTTATCCGTCAACTCCCCGCTCAAGGACAGACGCTGAGCACGCTGGCCGCCAACACCCTGGGTGACGCCCATGCCCTGGATAGCGGTCGTCCGGTGGCGACACTAGTCAAAAGGGCCCTCAGGCAAACAGGGCCCGCGGAAGAATCCGCTGACAGACAAGAAGAGAATGACCGTGAACAGTGGGCCAGCGCCGGAATTCTGGTGGGAGGCGCCATCACCAGCACGGTATTGGTGCTCAATCTGCCCGTCGCCGGCGACTCTTTGGCTGGCAACATTAGCCGTCAGCACGGACAGCCACTCTGGCTGACCCTGCGCCAATTGGTGCGTGATCCACCCCAATGGCAGGTGGATGGCCGAACCATCCATATTTGCGAAAATCCCGCCGTGGTGGCCGAAGCGGCCGACCGTCTGGGCGCTGATTGTGCACCGCTGGTCTGCACCTATGGCCAGCCGCGCGCGGCCGTCAATCACCTGCTCCGCCAGTTACAGACAGCCGGGGCCGGGCTGGTTTATCACGGCGATTTCGACTGGCCGGGCATCACCATTGCCAACGGCATTATGCGTCGTTTCGCTGCCAGGCCGTGGTATTTTGATGAGGCAGCCTACAAGGTGAGCTTGCGAAAGAGTCCCCTGGGGGACCGTCAGGCTGCGGCAGAAGGAACACTGGCATTGAAAGGCAGACCCGTGAACGCCGAATGGGATCCGGGGCTGACCCGGGCAATGGAAGAAAAAAAGATCGCCATTGCGGAGGAACAAGTGTTGGAAATATTATTGAAATCGCTGCGATTGCCCAAATCCGACAGACTCCATAATGACTAGTGGTCCATAGGGTGTTGACTGAATCTTGAGGCGTTTGGCATACCGTCATTCCCGCGCAGGCGGGAATCCAGAATGTAGGAAACCTCCAACACTCTGGACGAATCACATCTGCCGACACACGATAAAAAATTAGTGAATCACTGACCCGCCCCGTATCGCACCATACTGCGGGCTCGAAAGGAGACAGTTTAAGCAATGTCGACGACAAAAAAACAGCGAAAGACTCCGCAAAAAAGAAACCGGCCATCAGGCTGGTTGACCAGTGATGCCGATGAAATCGAGCGTCGCCGTGCGCGTGGGATCACTGAAACGATCCGGATCGAGCCGCAAACGACCAATGACGCATTTTTTGCCCGCTATTTGATCCGCGCTGATAGTGGACAATGCTATCAGGTGGAAATTCGCTCACTGACCGAGCTGATCAACACCTGCAACTGCCCCGACCACGTCATCAACGGTCTGGGTACCTGCAAACACATCGAGGCGACATTACAAAAACTGGCATACCGCCGTAAACGCCTCTTCCGTAAGGCGGCGCTCAAGGGCAGCCCCTTTGTCGAGATTTTTCTGGATCGACGCACTCACCAGGTTCGCATCTATTGGCCAAAGGGCAGCCAGCAACGCTCCATGACCCGGAGCCTCCTTGCCCCCTTTTTCAATGATGAAGGCATGCTGGTGGGCGTCCCTCTCGACACGCTACCGGCACTGGAACGGTCAATCAAAACCTCGCCCACCCACGTCAGGCGTCGCATCCGGATTTCCACTGCCCTGTACCTCTGGCTCGAAAAACTCGACCGGCAGGCCCAACAGCAGCGCAGCCGTCAACACTTTGAGACCGAAGTGGCCATGGGCAACGCCAGCCTCGACGTGGTCATGCACCCCCTCTACCCCTATCAACAGGAAGGCATGCTGCATCTGGCATTTACCGGCCGCGCCCTACTGGCCGATGAAATGGGCTTGGGAAAAACCGTACAGGCAATCGCCGCCTGTGAACTGCTGCGCCGAATTTTTGCTATCCGGCGGGTACTGGTGATTTCACCGGCGTCACTCAAAGGCGAATGGCAAGAACAAATTGCCAAATTCACCAAACTGCCCTCATGCATCATTCAGGGGCCACGCGCCAACCGTCTGCGCCAATACGAAGAACCGGCTTTCTTCTCGCTGGCCAATTACGAACAGATCTGCCCGGATCTGGAGGACATCAATACCACACTGGCCCCGGATGTCATCATCCTGGACGAGGCTCAGCGCATCAAAAACTGGCAGACTAAAACGGCTGCTGCCGTCAAACGACTAAACAGTCCCTATGCCTTCGTGCTCACGGGCACACCGCTGGAAAACCGCATCGACGAAATTTATTCCATCACTCAATTTCTCGACCCACAACTCTTTGGCCCTCTGTTTCGTTTCAACCGTGATTTCTACCAATTGGACGAGAAAGGTCACGCTATCGGCTACAAACATCTCGACCACCTGCACGAACGACTACAGTCTGTCATGCTGCGTCGGCGCAAAGAAGAGGTGGAAGGACAACTCCCGGGACGCACAATAAACACCTATTTCGTTCCCATGCACATGGAACAGTCGTTACGCTATGAAGAATACGAAGCGAAGGTGGCGCGTATCGCCAACATTGCCAAAAACCGGCCCCTGAAAAAAGAGGAAATGGAAAGGCTTCAGCAATATCTGGCCTGTATGCGCATGCTTTGTGATACGCCTTATATTCTCGACCAGAACTGCCGCCTGTCACCCAAAATGGAAGAACTTGACAGCATTCTGCAGGAAATCATGGAAGAAGAGGGTCACAAGATCATTATCTTTTCCGAGTGGGAGCGCATGTTGCAACTGGTTCGCGAAAAAGCCGAAGAAAAGGGGCTGGGCTACGCATGGCATACCGGCAAGGTTCCACAGCCGAAACGCCGCGACGAAATACGACGCTTCAAGAACGATCCCGAATGTCACCTTTTCCTCTCCACCGATTCAGGCTCCGTCGGGCTGAACCTGCAAGTCGCCGACATCGTGATCAATCTGGATATACCGTGGAATCCGGCCAAACTGGAACAACGCATCGCACGCGCCTGGCGTAAACACCAAAAACGCCCCGTGCAGGTCATCAATCTGGTCTCCGAAAACACCATAGAGCATCGTATGCTCGGGCTACTGGAACAAAAACGTTACCTGGCCAGCGGTGTGTTGGATGGCAAAGGCGAAAGCACCATGGCGCTACCCTCCGGCCGGGCCGCCTTTCTCGAGCGAATCGACACGCTGATGAGCGGCGAAACTAAAAAAAGCCGGACACCGCCCACCGATCCGCTCGATCATCTGCGGGACAGCATCCTTGCCCAGTGGCAAAACCAAATACAACGCATGGAACTGCACAATAAAGACGACCGACAAACCTTGCT
>JALTPW010000674.1 GCA_026999335.1 Chromatiales bacterium | reverse complement strand
ACCGCACCTGTTCAAACGCCTGATGGAAAAACCACAGAGCATCCGTATCCATGACGGCAACCGCGAAAAATTCTGGGGACTGGTGCCCAGTGCCGTCAAGACGCTCATTAAGACCAACAGCTTTTGCACCCAGTCCGTACACATCAACGGCAAACCCGTGGGCCTGTTCTATGCCGACCGACACAGCCAGGACTGTGACCTCGATGAGACAACCTATCAGCGCTTCCGCCAGCTGTGCCAACTTGCCGTCAAGGGTATGGCAGCAAAAACACGTCAGCGAGCATGACAAAATATCCTGTTAATTCAACATATTATCGCCACAGCCCGCTTGATATTGAACCCCGAAACTTGAGTTTAAACATCACTCCTTTATCCTCATCATGAGCTAAAAAATGTTAGCCGCTCTATGATGCATTACAAATACACCTTCGTGACTTAGGAAATCGATCACTTATTTTTCCGCATGCATTTCTCTCGGAAAACGGCCAACCCCCGTCAGAAAAGGGCTGCAAGGCTGTTTTGAGGCGATCAGCCGCCACGAAAATTAACCCGTCCAGCCTGTGGCGTCAGGATAAATGCTGGCGTATACTCACAGGCGCTACGGTTTTCAAGGGGTTACCCGCCATATTATTCAGGCGCTATCCCTCGAATACGTACGCAGGAATAATTTTGAAATTTAGAAAGGTTGAGTGTAATGGCTACAGGTACTGTAAAGTGGTTCAATGAGTCCAAGGGCTTCGGATTCATTGCTCCTGAAGAGGGTGGTGATGATTTGTTTGTGCATTTCAGCGCCATTTCGGGATCCGGCTTCAAGACCCTGACTGAGGGTCAGCGAGTCAACTATGAAGTCCAGCAAGGTCCCAAGGGCCCAGCCGCTGCTAACGTCATGCCTGAATAAGACCGACGCTGCTTTCGGCATTACGAAAAACCCGCCTCTCGGCGGGTTTTTTGTATCTGGAACAAAAACTTTCACGCCTTGTTGTAAATATCAGCCCCGCCCCTGATGAACTCGACGGCCTTCTCCTGCATGCCTTTGTTCAACACCTCCTCCTCGGAAAGTCCCTGTCTGGCCGCATAGTCGCGCACATCCTGAGTGATCTTCATGGAGCAGAAGTTCGGCCCGCACATGGAGCAGAAGTGGGCCACCTTGGCGGAATCCTTGGGCAGGGTCTCGTCGTGATATTCACGCGCCCGCTCCGGATCCAGGCCCAGGTTGAACTGATCCTCCCAGCGGAATTCAAAACGCGCCTTGGATAACGCATTGTCGCGCAGCTGGGCACCGGGCAGGCCCTTGGCCACATCGGCGGCGTGCGCAGCCAGTTTGTAGGTGATGATACCCACGCGTACATCTTCCTTGTTGGGCAAGCCCAGGTGCTCCTTGGGCGTGACGTAACAGAGCATGGCGCAACCGTACCAGCCGATCTGCGCGGCGCCGATGCCAGAAGTGATGTGGTCGTAACCCGGGGCGATGTCGGTAACCAGCGGCCCGAGGGTATAGAACGGCGCCTCAAAGCAGTCCTGTAACTCCTTGTCCATGTTCTCCTTGACCATCTGCATGGGTACATGACCAGGGCCCTCGATCATCACCTGCACATCATGCTCCCAGGCAATCTTGGTCAGTTCGCCCAGGGTTTCCAGCTCGCCGAACTGAGCTGCATCATTGGCGTCGGCCAGACAACCGGGGCGCAACCCGTCACCTAACGAGAAGCTGATATCGTAGGCTTGCATGATTGCGCAGATTTCCTCGAAGTGAGTGTAGAGGAAGTTCTCCTGATGATGCGCCAGACACCATTTGGCCATGATGGAACCGCCACGGGAGACGATGCCGGTGACGCGTGAGGCGGTCAGCGGCACATAACGCAGCAACACGCCGGCATGGATGGTGAAATAGTCCACGCCCTGCTCGGCCTGCTCGATGAGGGTATCGCGCATGATCTCCCAGGTGAGATCCTCGGCCTTGCCGTTGACCTTTTCCAGCGCCTGATAGATGGGCACGGTGCCGATGGGCATGGGGGCATTGCGCAGGATCCACTCGCGGGTCTCGTGGATGTTCTTGCCGGTGGACAAATCCATCAGGGTATCGCCGCCCCAGCGTGCCGACCAGGCCATCTTCTCCACCTCTTCCTCGATGGAGGAACTGACTGCGGAGTTGCCGATATTGGTGTTGATCTTCACCCGGAAATTACGCCCGATAATCATCGGCTCCAGCTCCGGGTGGTTGATATTGGCGGGGATGATGGCGCGCCCGGCGGCCACCTCGCTGCGCACAAATTCCGGGGTGATTTTTTTGGGTAGATTGGCGCCAAAGTCCTCTCCGGAATGCTGGCGTAGCAACTTTTCATAACGCGGGTCGGCGCGCAGCTCGTCGAGGCGCTGGCTCTCGCGGATGGCGACGTATTCCATCTCCGGCGTGATGATGCCCTGACGCGCATAATGCATCTGGCTCACATTTTTGCCGGCCTGGGCGCGGCGCGGCGGGCGGATGTGCTCAAAGCGCAGGTGTGCCAGATTCTCCGCCCCCTGACGCTGCCGGCCGTAGTCAGAGGTCGGCCCGGCCAGCAACTCGGTGTCGTCACGCTCTTCGATCCAGGCGCTGCGCACGTCAGGCATACCCTTCATCAAATCCACTTCAATGCTGGGATCGCCAAAGGGGCCGGAGGTGTCGTAGACCGTAATGGGCGGATTCTCTTCTTCACCCAGCATACCGGCGGTAGGCGACTGCGCAATTTCACGCATGGGCACACGCAAATCCGGGCGTGAGCCCTGCACATAAATCTTCGTCGCATTGGGAAAGGGACGGGTGACCTGTTTGGACAGGGTGGCCGTCCTCTGTTGAAATTCTTCGGGAATGGCGCTCATGGTGTTGTCCTGTTCGACGAGAGGAGATTCAGCTGGAGGCAACACGGACGCAAGAAGAGGCAGAAGCTCGCTTCCCTACGCCGGTGCTAACCGGGTCAGGTTCAAAGGGTATTTCTCAGTTCCCTGAAAAAAACAAGGGAACACCCCCAGCAACGTAATAAGGACGGATTATACAAAATATTCGTCCCAGCGTCTGCGCAATCTTCTGCGCCCAACCGATAACCCCGCCGTTTCGGGGGAGGGGGAATTGCTATCTATCTTGATATCTTGATAATCATTTGCCATACTTCGGGCCACGACTCACCCCTTGCGGGGTCATTTAGTTGGCTTCCGCTTGGGGCGGAAAAACCGCCTTTCGGCGGTTTTTCCATTTCTGGAGGTAATATCCGTGAGAACGGTGGTTTACATTGATGGATACAACCTCTACTACGGGTGCCTAAAGCACACAAAGCATAAATGGCTGGATATCCATAAACTCTTTTTTGAGCACATCATTAAAACCCAATCTCCCCGAGCAACTATCAGCAAGATCAAATACTTCACCGCTGACATCAAAGCTAAAGTTGCCAGCCGGGGTCAAGCAGCACAAATAGCTCAAAACGACTATCACCGGGCATTGAAGATACTCTATCCGGAACAAATCGAAATCATCAAAGGCTACTACTCTCTCGACTACGCCAATCTGCCCAGATACCAACATCCGCCAGTCAAATCGGATCGAGCAGAAGTGTGGCGTCTTGAGGAAAAACAGACAGACGTTAACATCGCCCTGCACGCCTACCGCGATGTGATGCGGGGAGACTGTGATCAAATTGTCCTGGTTTCCAACGATACTGATCTCGAACCCGCTCTTGAAATGATCCGTCTGGACAAAGGTGATTCAATCAATATCGGAATTGTTATACCGATTACAAAACCAGATCCGGGTAAAACACGCCGACCACCAAACCAGCGACTAAGCAAACACGCGAACTGGACCCGCGATCACATTCTGGATAATGAGCTGGAAAAATCACAGCTATCCAACCCCATACCGACCAAAAAGAAGCCCATTCTCCGACCTAAATACTGGTAACCACTTATTTTTCAACCCGCAATACATCTACAAACCTTAATGACAACGGGAACCGTTTCCCAGATGAAAACAGATAGCAGCTCTAGCCTGGAATGAATGAAAAAAGCTTCTAATGTCAGGGAGTGGCCCTCAGGTCAATGGCTCTCTTGCCACTCCCCGGCAAACCCCTTAGTCTTGAGCGTTTCCCGAGCAATCAACCGAAAGGACAAGCCGCGATGTCCCTGAATTTTGAACAAGCCCGTTTCAACATGATCGAGCAGCAGATCCGCCCCGCCGAAGTGCTGGACTACCGGGTGCTCGACACGATTGCCGCCACCCCGCGCGAGGACTTCGTCCCCGAGGATTACCGTGAGCTGGCCTTTTCCGATATCAACGTTCCCATCAGCGACTGCGAAATCATGATGAAACCCATCATGGAAGCCCGCCTGTTGCAGGCACTGGACGTGCAACCCGGCGACAAGATCCTCGAAATCGGCACCGGCAGCGGCTACTTCACCGCCCTGCTGGCCAAGCTGGGACAGAGCATCGACAGCATCGACATCGATCCCGCCCTGCAACGTCAGGCCCAGGCGCGCCTCACGGCACAGGACATCGATAACGTCAGCCTGATCGAAGGCGATGCCGCGCAGGGCTGGGATGATGGCGGCAGCTACGACGTCATCGCCATCACCGGCTCTCTGCCCGTTCTGCCCGAAAGCCTGAAACAAAAACTCACCGTCAATGGCCGCCTGATCGCCATCATTGGCGCCGCACCCGTTATGGAAGCCACCCTGATCACCCGTATCGCTGATGACCAGTGGTCAACCGATGTCCTGTTCGAAACGGAACTGCCAGCGCTGAGAAATGCCGAACAGCCGCAGGGGTTTGTGTTCTGAGGCAAAGCATATTAGAGTTATCTAATATTCTTGGGCGACAGACGGCAGTCAGTCATACACAAACAGTACCCGGCGCGCCCCTGTTCGCCGGGCGTCGTTGCCTATCAACGGAGCAAGGTGCCATGTCAACACGTTTCATTCATCTGGGATTTGCCATCAGTTGCTGTATCAGCAGCGCCGCTCTGGCCGGGGATCTGCTCGACACCTACCAGCTGGCAAAGCAAAACGATCCGCAGCTGGCTGCCGCCGAGGCCACCTATTATGCCGCACTGGAAGAGAAATCTCTGAGCCGTGCCGGCGTTCTCCCCAGTATCGACTTTAGTGCTGGCGGCTCCCGCGTCAATGATGACACCATCTATGTCGAACGCCCCAATACCAGTAATTCCGGCACAAGCATTTCTTACACCAACTACACTTATCGACTGGAACTACGCCAGGCCATCTACCGCCGCGATAGCTTCCTCCAGCTTGATGAAGCCGACACACGCATTCTCCAGGCCGAGACCGAATACCAGGCGGCCGAGCAGGGATTGGTGCTGCGCCTGGCACAGGCCTATTTCGATGTCCTCGCCGCACAGGACAACCTGCACTTCTCACGAGCCGAAAAAGAGGCCATCGCCCGCCAGTTAGAGCAGACACGGCAGCGCTTCGAGGTGGGTCTCACCGCCATCACCGACGTCCACGAGGCCCAGGCACGCTATGACCTGGTCAACTCCCAGGAGATCGCGGCCCAGTTCCGCCTCGATGACCGGCGCGAAGTCCTGCATGAAATCACTGGACAGTACCTCCAGCAGCCTGCCTCGCTGCGCAAGCAAACCCCCCTGCCCGCGCCTGAACCGGCGGATCCCAATGCCTGGAACAAACTGGCGCTAGAACAAAACCTGGCCCTGCGCGTAGCGCATCTCAGCAGTCAGCTGGCCGCCTTGCAGGTCAAGCGCAGCCGCAGCGGGCACCAGCCAACCCTGGATCTGACCCTTACGCACAATTACTCCAAGGGCGGCAGCTTTGTCGATGAGGTCACCAGCAACAGCATCGGGCTGCAGTTCAACCTGCCACTTTACAGCGGCGGAGGCACCTCGGCCGCCGTGCGCCAACGCCTGCATCAGCACGATGCCGCGCGGCAGAAGCTTGAACAGCAGCACCGTGCCACCGAGGCCGGCGCACGCACCGCCTACCGCAGCGTCACCGCCAGCATCGTGCTTGTACAGGCCCTCAAGCAGGCGGTAATCTCCAACCAAAGCGCCCTCGACGCCACCGAGGCCGGCTATGAGGTCGGCACCCGCACCAGCGTCGACGTACTCAATGCCCGCCGTGAACTGTTCCTTGCCCAACGCGACTATGCCCAGTCCCGCTATGACTACATCATCAACAGTCTGGCCCTGAAAGATGCCGCTGGCATACTGAGCCAGGATGATTTGGTACAGATCAACCAGTGGCTGGAAGCCGACACACCCGGCCAGCCCTGACACGCGCAAGCCCGGCTTTCGCAGCCCGAAATAATTTCCGACTGCCTGACGTAGGTGGGCATCGCCTACCGGTACGTTCTGTCCTGGCTGCGATGGCGGGCAATACCCGCCCTACAAACACATCACTTTGCTTTACATGCACGATTTCCAGCAGTGATAAATATCTCTGTGGTGAAAGGCCAAAAGCCGAAGCGACCGCGCATGCCATGCCCTGAGACCCACCAACACCACGCTCACGAAGATTTTTTCCACGACCGAGGCAGAAAACCGATTGGGAGGAGCGGGCCATGCCCGCGATAGTCTTGTTTTTTACCGCAGCGGTATAGGATCCGGACATTGTGAGAGCGGCTTCAGCCGCGAATGAAATCCGCCTTTTTCGCGGCTGAAGCCGCTCCCTCAGAGTATCGTTGCTTTATTGGTTATTTTTCGCGGGCATGGCCCGCTCCTACACACACGGCCCTGTATGTCAGCACCGCCATACACACATGAACACCTATCTGTTTGGTGGCCTGGAACACCAAACCCCGTTTCAGCTACCACCCTCTACAGGGGTCGGTACTTGAGGGAAAGAGATGGTATCGGCATATATAAAAAAAGGGGGTGCAATCTGCACCCCCCTTTCGTTTTCATCGCCGGAACCCTCCGACTATCGTTGATACCGAATCAGTCCACCAGCGAACTGTTCGCCGTGGCCGGCAGACGCGGCATAGAAATCTGCGGGAATTCACCCGTCAGACCATCCAGAAAGGCGACAATGTCCGTTACCTGCTGATCCGTCAACTCCTTGCTGAGCTGGGTTTTGGCCATCACACGCACCGCTTCGTCCAGAGTTTTCACCGCACCATGATGAAAATAAGGGGCGGTCAGGTTTATGTTGCGCAGAGTCGGTACACGCCACATGTGCTTGTCAGCCTCTTTGCTCGTCGCCTCATAGCGACCCGCATCGGCCTTCAGCTGATACTGGCTGTCGTATTTGCTGTCGAAGGTGGGAAAGCGCCGGTAGAAACCCTGACCTACGGGCAATGAAGGCCCGGAAAAATTGGCGCCCGCGTGACAGACATTACAGCCGACTTCCTCAAAGGCCTGCATACCGCGCTTGGCGGCGGCGGAAAGGGCGGATTTGTCACCCTTCAGATAGCGATCCAATGGTGCGTTGGGGGTAATCAGAATACGCTCGAAGGCACCGATGGCCTTGGCAAGATTGTCATAGGTCATGCCATCGTCACCAAATACCGCCTTGAACTGGGTCACATAACCCGGAATCTGCTGCAGGCGATCCATCACCGCCTTTTCACTCGGCATGGCCATTTCCACCGGATTGAGTATCGGACCCTTGGCCTGATCTTCCAGGGTGTCGGCGCGGCCGTCCCAAAACTGCACACTCAAAAATGCAGAATTCCATACCGTCGGCGCAGAACGGCCACCATGCTTACCAGCAACACCAGCAGAAGTGGCCTTGTTATCAGTGCCAGAGGCCATCACATTGTGGCAGGAATTACAGGACACCGTGCCATCCAGTGACAGGCGCGGATCAAAATACAATTGCTTGCCCAGCTCGATCTTTGCCACCGTACCAGGATTGTCCGCAGGCTCCGGCGCCTTCTCCGGCAATGCCTGAAAGGCAAATGCACCAAGGGAAATCCCCGTCAGTGCAACACCCGTTACAGCTCGGGTAACGAAATTGGATAAACGTGTCATCAGTAGCTCCTTACATGGTTGACGAAATGGACGCCGTGATCACTCTCACGACCAAAATTAGAATAGGTCTAAATTATACATTCAGAATTAGATCATGTCTAATCAGATAAAGAGACCGGCTGTGACCTCTGCCAGCTCATGGCATAATTCCCCTTTTTAATTCAGCGAACCGGCCACTGTGACCTCTTCCGACTTCCAGCCATCACGCTTTCTCGCCCCTCGTTACTGGGGCACCTGGATAGCCCTCGGGCTGCTGCGACTACTGACCGTCCTCCCCTACCGCTGGCAGGTACGCATCGGCGCCAGCCTGGGAGGACTACTCTATCGTCTGGCCAAACGCCGCCGCCATATCGCCGAAACAAACATTGCACGCTGTTTCCCTGAGCTGGATGCTACGGCGCAAAGGGCGCTGGTCAAACAGACCTTTCGCACCGCCGGCATCGCCATCCCGGAAACCGCCCTGGCCTGGTGGGGAAAAGACGCAGACCTTGCACCACGGGTAGAGATCGAGGGCATGGAATACCTACAGAAAGCCGTGAAACAGGACAAGGGTGTGCTGCTGCTGGGCGCCCATTTCACCAGCATTGAAATCAGCGGTCGGCTGATGTCTCTGTTTCACCCCTGTTACGCCATGTACCGTCGACACGACAACCCGCTATTCGAGGCCATCATCAAGCAATCGCGTGAAACCCATCTCGAAGGCTTGATCGAGCGTCGGGACATGCGCAAGATGATCCGCACTCTGCGCGCGAAAAAGGTGGTGTGGTATGCGCCGGATCAGGATTTCGGCCGCCGCAGCAGCGTATTTGCGTCTTTTTTCGGCATCCAGACCGCCAGCCTGGTGATGACCTCGAAGCTGGCCAAGGTCTCGGGCGCGCCCGTGCTGCCGTTCTTTTCTCAGCACACAGAGGGCAATAAGGGCTACCGGCTCATTATCCGTCCACCGCTGGAAGACTTTCCCAGCGGCGATGACGTGGCCGACGCCACGCGCATCAATACCCTCATCGAGGAGCAGGTACGCAAGGCGCCAGAACAATATCTGTGGCTGCACCGGCGCTTCAAGACCCGGCCTGTGGGCGAGGCGCCGTTTTACGAAAAATGATTTGCCACAGAGACACGCAGCACACAGAGATTTTTATGCGTAAATGAGTAAACCTGCCAACAGCTTTATACCGCAAAGGACGCAAAGTGCCGCAATGAGATAGCCGCGCACAGACAGTCTTCGCGTTCCTTTACGATAATTTGCTCTGTGTTCTCCGTGCCTCTGTGGCAAAAAATAACTACGATAGGTAGCCTTCCAACAGCCCCAGCAACCGTT